>JBAUYV010000144.1:0-21293 GCA_049584975.1 Xanthobacteraceae bacterium
GGTCATCCAACTCCCCATTAGAACAAGAAGAAGAAGCCCCGGGACCTGCGGGCGAGCGAGGACCGGGGCTTCCCCTGCTTGGCCGAGCCGCAGCCACCGAACTCGGCGGTTGCCTATGCCGTCCCCCCGCTTGCGTACCTCGCGTACACGCAAAGCGCTAAATTTTCTGATACCAGATCAAAAGGGCCACATGCTCCCGCTGGCAGTGACCGCAAGCACCTGTTCGACCGTTGTCTTGGATTCATTCCAAAGCTCCACTTTGTACGGCAGGTCTTCGTGGGCGGCTCCCTGGCGGTCGAAAGGCGTGGTCTTGCGCGCTGGATCGTCCGAATCGCTTCCGGGCGCAAAGCTGTATAAAAAAGCCTTTGCCGGCCGCATCGAGCGGTCGGCGCGGAGAAAATTGGAAGTCGTATGCAAGGCTACCTCCTTCATTGAAAGGAGATGAGAGCGAATATATGATCAACCACGAGCATACCGCCCGGCAAAGGTGCGGTAAAGTGGTCCAGCTGTAACTGATCCATATGTCGGGGATCGGACCATGCATTTGACAGCCGAAGGCGCTCGACATCTCTCGGACGCGCGTCGTCTTGAGCTATTGTTCGACGCGGTCGCTGATTACGCAATCTACATGCTCGATCCCGAAGGGTTCATCACAACCTGGAACGTCGGCGCAGAGCGCATCAAGGGCTACACGTCCGTCGAAATCGTTGGTCAGCACTTTTCTCGCTTCTTTACGCCTGAGGATCGGGGAAACCACCTGCCCGAAAAGATCATGGCGGCGGCCCGCACTAGTAGGCGCTATGAGGCGGAAGGTTGGCGCGTGCGCAAGGATGGCACCCGCTTCTGGGCCAACGCAATTCTCCAGCCGGTCTGTGATGAACACGGTGCCTTGATCGGCTTTGCAGAGGTCACACGCGATATTACCGAACGTGTCGAGGCGCAAACCGCCATTATTGAAAGCGAGCGCCGCTTCCGCATCCTGATGGAAAGCGTGGTTGATTACGCCATCTACATGCTCGACCCGAGCGGCGTGGTGACAAGTTGGAATGCCGGAGCCGAACGGCTGAAGGGTTACACCGCCGACGAGATCATCGGCCAGCATTTCTCGAAATTCTACAGCCAAGAGGATCGTGCGACTGGTTTGCCGGGACGCGTCCTCGAAATAGCCGCCCGCGAGGGACGCTACGAAGCCGAAGGCTGGCGCGTTCGCAATGACGGAAGCCGATTCTGGGCTTCCGCGGTTGTGGACGCGATCCGCAGCCCGACAGGCGCGCTCGAAGGCTTCGCCAAAGTGACGCGCGACATAACGGAACGCCATGCCGCGCTCGACGCCATACGCGAAAGCGAGCGTCAGTTCCGCTTCTTGATTGAGGGACTGACGGATCATGCGATCTACATGCTTGACCCGAATGGCATCGTCACGAGCTGGAACGCCGGAGCCAAGCGCATCAAGGGCTATACCGCTGAAGAGATTATCGGCCAGCATTTCTCACGATTTTACACTGAGCGCGACCGCGCCGCTGGCGTACCTTCCCGGGCCCTTTATACCGCGATGGGGGAGGGGCGGTTCGAGGCCGAAGGCTGGCGGGTCCGCAAGAGTGGAACGATGTTCTGGGCCAATGTCGTGATTGATCCGGTCCGCAACGAGCATGGTGAATTAATTGGCTTCGCTAAGATTACCCGCGACATCACGCAGCGCCGGGACGCTCAACTCGCGCTTGAGCAAGCGCAGAGCCAGCGCGTTCATGCGCAAAAAATGGACGCGTTAGGACAGCTTACCGGAGGTGTCGCGCACGATTTCAATAATCTCTTGATGGTTGTCAGCGGCCATATCCAGACCATCAAAAAGGCTGTGGCGGGCGACCCAAAGATTGCGCAGGCTGCGGACGCAATTGCCCATGCGGCGCAGCGTGGTGAAACACTCACGCGCCAGCTTCTTACCTTCTCTCGCCGTCAGACCATCAACCCAAGTGTGCTTGAGGTCGGTGAGCGAGTTGAGGAATTGCACAAAATGCTAGCGAACTTCATCGGCGGCTCGATTAAGTTGATCACTACAATTGGCCCGGAGGTTTGGCCGATTAAAGTCGATGCGAGCGAGCTTGAATTGGCTCTGGTCAACCTCGTGCTCAACGCGCGGGACGCCATGTCCAAGGGCGGGGTCGTTACCATCACAGCCGAGAATGTAAACTTGTCGAGAAGCGATACGCAGGCAGGCATCGAGGGCGAATTTGTCGCACTGCGCGTCAGGGACACGGGCTGTGGAATTGCGCCCGACGTGCTGCCCAAGGTGTTTGATCCATTCTTCACAACGAAAGAAACCGGCAAGGGCAGCGGTCTTGGTCTCTCCCAGGTGCACGGATTTGTGCACCAATCCGGTGGCACGGCGCAAATCGAGAGCGAACTTGGAAGGGGAACCGTTGTTACCATTTACCTGCCACGCTCGCATGAAAGGACGGATGCACTGCGCAGCGAGCCGCAAGCGGAGAACGCAGTCGGAGGAACCGCTCTTTTGGTCGAGGATAATCCCGAAGTCCTGGGCGTCAGCAAGTCGATGTTGGAGCAGCTCGGTTATGCCGTGCGTGGCGTGCCGGCTGCCGCTGCGGCATTGGAAGCTATTGGCGAGCAGAGCTTCGATTTGGTGGTCAGCGATATTGTGATGCCTGGGGTTATGGACGGAACGGCGCTGGCCCGCGCCATCCGGGTCCGCAAGCCTGACTTGCCTGTGCTCCTGATAACCGGCTACAGCACCGCCGCGGGCAGAATCGAAGGTGAATTTGCCGTCATGCGCAAGCCCTTCCAGCTTTCAGATTTAAGCAGGGCAATCACGCGTCTCATAGCGGGAGCAAGACAACCTCCGAACACTAATGTTGTACGGTTGCGCGACGCCCGGACGACTGCCGCTTCGAAGCCGGAAGAGAAATAGTCGGGCCATCGTGACGCATCCGTGCTATCCGCGCCAATTGTAGAGCCAATCTGCGTACGGTCATTTGCGCGACGCGCTATCTCACTCTACTCTCCGGCCTGTAACCGGAAACCGCATCAAGCTATGTAGTTCCGATTTCCTCTGTATCGGCCAGCATTAACGTCCCGCGCCTTACCACAAGGGATGATATTGATTTAGATACGGGCCGCGATTTGGTTTAATGGTCGGTGCAGGTACACGGCCCGATTTCACCCGGATTATAGTATTGAGGTCATCTTGGAGGGCGATGGCTGCCCCAGCGACACTGGCTGCATTTTGATGCCAAATACCGAATGGAATCTGTTGAGCTGTCACAGTTATTCGCCGCCGATGCCGAGGCCGACGATGAGTCACAACCCGAGGCCCCGACCGACTACGAAAGAGAACTCACTCGAATCCACCGGCAGGATGATTTGTTTAAAATGCATACCTATCGGGACGGCATCCTAAGCAGCCGCGGCGCTTATATTCTCTTTCCTGGTGATGCAGTGGGCATCCGTTTTCACGGAAGCTACAAGAATTTATTCATCCGGCATCCTTCGGCGTTTGCCGGGATGCCAGAATACACTTTTCCAAGCGTCGGAGCCTTCGAGCTCTGCCCCGGTCATGACATCGTACAACGGCCTGTCATTCGCGAGTTTTTGCGGAACGTTCTAGAAGCTGTGTACTCGGGCGCACCGTATCAGGAGGAGGATGGCCTCTTTAAATTCTAACTATTTTTCACTGGCTAAAAAGCCGAGCCTATAGCGAGCCTAGCGCTTTTCGTTCTTCTTCTAAGTCATTGAAATCGTTGGCGCGCTCGAAGGGATTCGAACCCCTGACCCCCAGATTCGAAGTCTGGTGGCTTCACAAATATTACTGGAACAGGATCGTTTGGAGTTTGAACAGGCGGGTGCGGCTCGGTCGGCCGGCACCGCTCGATCTCGCCGCGTCGCCGCCCTCCCCTCGCGCGCGAGAACAGACAAAGATGGTAGACGATCGCGTCGCAAAAAGAAGATCGGCGCGCCTTCCTGAAAATCAATCACGGCGTCGGTGTAGCCGTCATTGAGAATGCGTTTCGACCACAAATCGAAACGCTGCATTTTTAGACATAGTTTCAGTGACGAGGCCAAGCGCAGTGCGGTTGGCACAATTGCTAATTCGCGGATCGGCAAACGAGAAGTTCCTATGCCCCAATGGTTAGGAAAGTGTTAATATGTTCCAGCGTGGAACGGCATAAAGCGGCCGGAATCTGTCGTTAAATGCTGCCGTTACTGTCGCGAAAGGTCTAGGCAACACATTGATTTTGCTAATGCTCGCTCCACTTCGAGGGGGAACTGACAATGAAGAGGATCACTACGCTCGGCTCTACGTTCGCCTTGGCGCTGAGCTTCGCGTGCGCAGTTGCTGGTTCCGCGGCCGCTCAGGTCAAGTTCGGCGTCGGCGGCCCGATCACGGGCCCGAACGCCGCAACCGGCGCGCAAATGAAGAACGGCGTGGAACAAGCCGCCGCGGACATCAACGCCACCGGCGGCATTCTAGGTCAGAAACTTAACATCAGCTTTGGCGACGACGTTTCCGATCCCAAGCAAGGTGTTTCCGTCGCCAACAACTTTGCCGCCGACGGCATCAAGTTCGTGATCGGCCACTACAATTCGGGCGTCACCATCCCGGCGTCGGAAGTCTATCAGGAAAACGGCATCCTCGAGATCACGCCCTCGTCGACCAACCCGACGGTCACCGAGCGCGGCATATGGAACATCTTCCGCACTTGCGGGCGTGACGATCAGCAGGGCAAGGTCGCCGGCACCTACATTCTCGCCCACTTCAAGGGCAAGAAAATCGCCTTCGTCAACGACAAGACAACTTACGGCAAGGGCCTTGCCGACGAAACTTTGAAGACGATCAAAGCGGGCGGCATGAAGGACGTGCTCTACGAAGGCATCAACACCGGCGAAAAGGATTACTCGGCGCTGATCTCCAAGATCAAACAGTCGGGCGCCGATCTCGTCTATTTCGGCGGTCTCTACACTGAAGCGGGACTGATCGTGCGGCAGATGCGCGACCAGGGCGTCAAGGCGCCGTTGATGGGCGGCGACGGCATCACGTCGGACGAATTCGCAACCGTGGGCGGACCGGGCGTGGAAGGCACGTTGATGACCTACGGTCCCGACCCGCGCAACCGGCCGGAGGCCAAGGGTGTGGTCGCCAAATTCCGCGCCAAGGGGTTCGAGCCGGAGTCCTACACGCTTTACAGCTATGCCGGCGTGCAGATCATCAAGCAGGCCGCCGAGACAGCGAAGTCGCTCGACCCAAAGAAGGTCGCCGAAGTCATGCATTCGGGCATGCACTTCAAGACCGTGATCGGCGATATTTCGTACGATAAGAAGGGTGACATCACCCGACTCGACTACGTGATTTACATCTGGAAAAAGGATGCCAGCGGCAAGATCACCTACGTGGAATGTCCGTCATCGGGCTGCACCAGGTGAGCGCCTGGTTTTCATGACATCGTTTGCATGACATCGGGAAGCCCGCCCTTGCGGCGGGCTTCTTTGTTTGCAGGCTCTCAATGCGCACGGAATTCAGATCGCAAGCTTGTTGAGATCCGGAAAGACCGCGAGCAGCCAACTGCCAAGGTCGGAAATCCATCCAGCAAAAAAGGCGACGCCGGCAAACACAAGGAGACCCCCCATCGCCTTTTCGACCACACCCAAATGGGCGCGAAACCGGGTGAGGAAGGCGGCGAACACCTCCACGGCGAAGGCCGCGATAATGAAGGGGATGCCAAGGCCGAGCGAGTAGACTGCGAGCAGGCCGGCGCCGTGGGCCGCGGTTCCTTCCGACCCGGCAATGGCCAGGATGGTACCCAGGATCGGCCCGATACACGGAGTCCAGCCGAACGCAAAGGCGAGCCCCATCAGGTAGGCGCCCCACAGCCCCACAGGCTTCACCATCGCCATGCGGCGCTCCTGCATCAGGAACGCAATGGGCGTGATGCCGAGGAAATGCAGCCCCATGACGATGATGATGATTCCGGCGACTTTCCCCAGCACGTACGAATAGGCACGCAGCAATGCACCGATGACGCTAGCGCTGGCCCCCAGCGCCACGAATACTGTGGTGAAGCCGAGCACGAACAGCAGCGCAGCCGCGATCGTCTCGCGCCGCACCTGCGGTTCGGCTTCGGCGCCAGCGAATCGTTCCACCGATGTCCCGGTGAGGTAGACGAGATAGGGCGGCACCAGCGGCAGCACGCAGGGCGATAAGAAGCTCAGCATGCCGGCAAGGAGCGCGGCCGCGATGGTAACATTGGGCATGGGGCACTCATGCCGACGTTGGTTCACGCACGCAAGCCCGACGCTGGCCTGGCCGCGAGGATGTGAAGGGAGCATTTCGATGTTGAGAGCAGCCTTCCAATACCTCCGGCAAATGACTGACCTTGAGGAGATAAAGGTCTCCGCTTAAACCGTTTTGTGAGGACAATTTGCGCAACCTCATTACAGACGTACCTGGGGTCAAAGTCGGAAATGCCGAGGATAACCGCCTCGGCTCGGGCGCGACCGCCGTCATATTCGAGCAGCCCGTACCGGCCTCCATCGACATTCGCGGCGGCGGACCTGGGACCCGCGAAACCGCGCTGCTCGACCCGGCGCAGACGCTCGAAGGTATCGACGCCATCACCTTGTCGGGGGGCTCGGCGTTTGGCCTCGACGCCGCGTCGGGGGTGCAGGCCTGGCTGAAGGAGCAAGGCCGCGGTTTCGCAGTGGGCGCCGCCCGGGTGCCGATCGTGCCCGCGGCGATCATGTTCGATCTCAACAATGGCGGCGACAAGAATTGGGGCCGTTACCCGCCCTATCGCGAGCTAGGCTATGCGGCGGCGGCCAACGCGGGCGCCTCCTTTGGCCTCGGCAGCGTCGGCGCAGGCACCGGCGCCACCACGGCCAATTGCAAGGGTGGACTCGGATCCGCCTCGGCGCAGACCGCCGACGGCATCACGGTCGGCGCACTCGCCGTGGTCAACGCCGTTGGCAGCGTCCTTGTCGATCGCGGTCCGTGGTTCTGGGCGGCGCCATTCGAGCAGAACGGCGAGTATGGCGGCCGCGGACTGCCGCAGCCATTCCCACCGGGGGCGTTCGATCCCCTCATGAAGGGGGCTGTACGAGCTAATACGACCCTTGTGATCGTGGCGACTGACGCCATCCTCAATAAGGCGCAGGCAAAGCGGTTGGCCGTCATGGCTCAATGTGGCCTCTCCCGAGCCATCTATCCGGTCCACGCGCCGCTCGACGGCGACTTGGTGTTTGCCGCTTCGAGCGGGCGGCGGCCACTCGCCGATCCATTGTTCGCGCTGACAAAGCTGGGCACCGTTACCGCCAACGTCGTGGCGCGGGCCATCGCGCGCGCTGTCTTTGAGGCGGCCACACTGCCGTTCCCCGGCGCAATCAAGAGCTGGAAGGATCAATTTGGCCGCTGAAGCGACAAGCAACAGTACCGCAACACCACGAAATGGTTGCAGAAGCCACGATGATCAACTTTCGCGCAAGGACATGCCGTTTGCATTGACTTGCACACCGATTGCGCTTTCTCTTCGCCCCGGGCTGGAGGCACTTGGAAGGTGGAGGGTGTAATGCGGGTGCTCGTCGTTGTTACCGCAGCGCTGGCGACCTTAGGTCTTGCAGCATTTGGGATTTTTGCCGCACAGAAGGCAGCTCAGCCGGGCGGCACGATCCTCGCGGTGCAGAGGGCGCCCGCTACTCCGGTAGTCGCGGCTCCGGCATCCGCAGCACCCGAACCCGTAGTTACCAGCCAAGTCGCTCAAGCTCCGATTACGACCCCCGCGGCACCAATCGCCACGCCCTCCCCGGCGCCAGCGCCCGCCGCAACGGCAGCCCAACCGACTCGCATGGCGCAGAGCGCCCAGCCCGATCAGGATGCGCCAAGCCCGGCTGTGGCCAGCGCGAACGAGACCGGCTCCGGCGCCCTCACCAGCATCCCCTCGTGCAACAAACCCGGCGGCATGGGTCTTGAGCGCGTGGTCGAGATCGATACGACAGGCGGCCCAGCCTTCGGCATGGAGCACTTCAAGCAGTACGACTTCCTGCGCGAGCACGAAGTCGTGCTGACGTTCGACGACGGACCGTGGCCGGAAAACACCCCCGCGGTGATCAAGGCGCTGACCGATCAATGCCTCAAGGCGACCTTCTTTGAGATCGGCGAGCACGCCACGTGGCACCCCGAACTCAGCAAGATCGTGGCCGCAGCCGGCATGACCATCGGCAGCCACACTTGGTCGCACAAGGACTTGGCCAAGGAGCCCTATGCCAGCGACATCGAGCAGGCCAAGAACGAAATCGAGATGGGCGTGAGCGCCGTCCACGCGGCGGTCGCCGGACCGATCGCGCCGTTCTTCCGCTTCCCGGACCTGCAGCAGCCGCCTGCGCTGCTTTCCTACCTGGGCGAGCGGAACATCGCGACCTTCTCGACCGACATCGACTCCCTCGACTTCAAGCTGCACCGTCCGGAGCAAGTAATCCAATCGGTGATGACGAAGTTGAAAAAGGCCGGCAAGGGAATAGTGCTAATGCACGACTTCCAGCGCCAGACCGCGGAAGCGCTGCCGGAACTGCTGCGTCAGCTCAAGGCGAACGGCTTCAAGATCGTGCACATGGTGCCGCGCGCGCCCGTAGAGCCGCTGGCGAAGTACGATGAGATGGTCCGCCAGCAGGACAAACTGTCCGTGAACAACACACGGCCGGAAAACAGCGTCGTGCGCACCATCAGCGGCAACTAACACGGCTCGCCGCATCGCGGCGACGCCGACTGCCTTCAATGCATGAAGCGCTCGGCCCCATAGGGCGTCGGGTCGCAGAACGGCGTCGCACCCGTCAGCATTTCGGCAATGAGCCGGCCGGTAGCGGGCCCCAGCGTCAGGCCCCAATGCCCGTGGCCATAGGCGAGCCAGAGCCCGCGCTGTTCCGGGGCGCGTCCGATGACCGGGCGTGAATCGGCAAAGCATGGGCGCGAACCCAGCCATGGCTGCGCCTCCACCGGCTCCCCGAGCGCGAACAACTCGCGCGCCGCGGGCAACAGGCGATCGAACTGTACCGGCGTCGGCGCCGCATCGCGCGCGGCGAATTCGGCGCCGGTGGTCAGACGAATGCCCTGCTCCATGGGTGTGAGGCAGTAGCCAATTGCGGCATCGAGAATCGGGCGGCTCAACGCGGCGTTGCCATGGGCGCGAAAATGGCGGTGATAGCCACGCTTGACGGCGAGCGGCAGCTTGATGCCGAGCGGCACCAGCAAATCCGGCGCCCATGGCCCGAGCGCCACGACAACATCGCCAGCGTCGACCGGGCCCGAGGCCGTGTCCACACGCCAGTGCGGTTCGGCCCGATGCAGTGAGCGCGCATCGCCGCACAGCGTAATCCCGCCGAGCGCGGCAAAACGCGCGGCGTAAGCCTGCGTCAGCGCCAGCGGATTGCTCACGCTCACGGCCCCCGTCCAATGCACCGCGTGGCGGAACACCGGCGCCAGCGACGGTTCCAGCGCGCGCGCCGCCTCGCCATCGAGCGGGACATTGGCGATGCCGAGCCTTGACGCCATTTCGAGTTCGCGCGCCGCACCCGCAAACGAGCGGTCGCTGCGGTAAAGCTTGAGCCAGCCATTGCGGCGGATATAGCGCTCGGCGCCGGCTTCAATGACCAGCGCGTCATGCTCGGCGACCGCGCACGCAAACAGAGGCCGCATAAGCTGTGCGGTTTCGAGCACGCGCGCCGGCTCCGACGCGGCGCGGAAGGCCAGCAGCCAAGGCGCCACCTTCGGCAGAAACGACAGATGATAATTGGCCTCCGGCGCGCGCTTGAGCGCGACGCGAAGCAGCGTCGTCCAGTCGGACGGGAACACCTGCGGGAAGATGGTGTTGCCTTCGATGATGCCGGTGTTGCCGTAGGAGGTGCCCTCCCCAGCCCCACCCCGGTCGATCAGCGCAACCGACGGCCCGCGCTTGGCGAGATGAAGCGCAATCGAGGTGCCGACAATTCCGGCTCCCAGAACGATGGTATCGACGCGCGCCACGTTGGCCTCCCGTGGGCTACCGGCTATCTGATTTACGCGTCTTGGATCAAGCCCCAGAGCCGATGCGACGCGCAAAGTGCCGCCGTTGCCGCCCCGCCAGCGGCGTGTTAGGCGAGCGGCAATGTAGGAGAGCGCCGTGCAACGTCCGCTCGTCATCGCCCCTTCGATCCTGTCCGCCGACTTCGCCAAGCTTGGCGACGAGGTGCGCGCGATCGACGCGGCCGGCGCCGACTGGATCCACGTCGACGTCATGGATGGACATTTCGTGCCGAACATTTCGATCGGCCCCGAGGTGGTGAAGGCCATCCGTCCGCACACCAAAAAGCCGCTCGACGTGCATCTGATGATCGCGCCTTGCGATCCTTATCTCGAAGCCTTCGCCGAGGCGGGCGCCGACATTATTACCGTGCATGTGGAAGCGGGCCCGCATATCCACCGCTCGCTGCAGGCCATCCGCGCGCTGGGAAAGAAAGCCGGCGTTACCATGAATCCCGGCACCTACGAGAGCGCAGTCGAGCATGTGATCGACATCGTCGATCTCATTCTCGTCATGTCGGTCAATCCCGGCTTCGGCGGGCAAAAGTTCATTCCCGACGCTCTCAACAAGGTGCGCAACCTGCGCGCCATGGCAAGCGGCCGTCCGATCGATATCGAGATCGACGGCGGCATCACACCACAAATCGCGCCCGAAGTGGCGCGTGCCGGCGCCAACGCCTTCGTCGCCGGCTCCGCCGTATTCAAGGATCGCACGCCAGACTCTTACCGCGCCAATATCGCGGCGATCCGAAACGCCGCGGCGCTGGCGCGTGGGGAGGCTGCGTAATGGGCATTGTGGTCGACGGTCAGTGGCGCGACGAGGAGCTTCCGCAGGAAACCGGCCAAGTCGGCGAATTCCGCCGCGCCGATAGCCGCTTCCGCGATCGCATCGCGGCAGACGGCTCGTCGGGGTTCAAAGCTGAGCCCGGGCGTTATCACCTGTACGTCGCCCACGGCTGCCCATGGGCACACCGCACGCTGATCTACCGCGCGCTCAAGAAGCTCAACGACGCCATCACTGTCGCGTACGCCATCCCGGGACTAAAGGAGCAAGGCTGGATGTACGAAGACAACCCGGCCTTTCCCGATTGCACGCCCGACAGGGTCAACGGCTTCCGCTATCTGCACCAGGCGTATACGGCGAGCGATCCGCACTATACCGGCAAGGTCACGGTGCCGACGCTGTGGGACAAAAAGACCGGACATATCGTCAACAACGAGTCGTCCGAAATCATCCGCATGCTCAACAGCGAATTCGATGGCCTCGGCGCCGATCAGACGGATTTCTATCCAAAGCCGCTGCGCGCGGAGATCGATCGCATCAACGAGTCCGTCTACACCAACGTCAACAACGGCGTTTACCGCTGCGGCTTTGCCCGTTCGCAAGCCGCCTACGACGCGGCCTACGACGCACTGTTCGCCACCCTCGATGAACTGGAAGCCCGGCTCGGCCGCCAGCGTTATCTGGTCGGCCATCAGATCACCGAGGCCGACTGGCGGCTGTTCCCGACGCTGGTGCGTTTCGACGTCGCCTATTTCTCGCTGTTCAAATGCAACCGCAACCGGATCGCCGACTTTCCAAACCTCGCAAACTACATGCGCGAGCTTTATCAGGTCCCCGGCGTCGCCGAGACCGTGAAGCCGCGTTACTACGTGATCAATTATTATTCGATCTTGCGGGTCAACCCGACCGGCATCATCCCCAAGGGAACGCCGGTCGATTACCGGCTACCCCACGACCGCACGCGCTTCGCCACGTAACCCGCAACGCTGTTTGAATAAATGCTCGACCAGCGCCTCACCTGACGAAACCTCGCGGTCTGAATCAGCCCAAGCGCATGCGCAAGGGGGCAGTTTGCTAGGCGGCTGGACTGGTAACCTCGCCTTTTGACCATATATTGGTATGGCCGTTTGAGGCTCAATTCATTTTCGCGAGGTCCGGCCGATGCCTGAATTTGATTACCACGCTGCGGCCGAGCTGTTTCCGACGCGACGGCGGACGTCCAGGCGTCAACCGTTCGGCTACAAGCGATTTGCGGCCGCCGCGGAGGCTATCCGTTTCGCTATGGAGGATGTGCCGGCGGAGTCCCTTCCCGGCGCGTTTCTTGAAGTCGATGAGCAAAGATACGGCAGCGACGATATTCGCCGCCTGTACGAGAGCGCCAATTATCCCTTGACCCGACACCGGGCGCAGTCATGACCGAAAGGACGATCGAGCTCGATCAGCATCGCGGCATGGCGGCTCAGAAGGCGACCGATCTTCGTCGGCTTTTGTCTGAAGTGGAGGCTAATGAAACGGCATTACGCCTTCGGCAAGACGAATTGGAAGCCCATTTGCTGGCCGCGCCGGCGGTGCATTGGCAGGACGCGGCCGAGAAAGCGCGCTATCTTCTCAAACTCTTTGCGACGACGCTGGCCGCACAGGACCCGCGGCGGCAGAAACTGATTGCGGCCGTACTCGCCGACTTCAAACGGCTTTCAGGCGAAAGCTAGCGGCCGTCCAATCTACGCGCGAAGAACTTCGACCGCGGCAGCGACGACAAGGTGGCTTTGGCACCCTCATCCTAAGGGAAAGCTTACCAATGGCGTGCCAATATCTGCAGGCGTAAGGCCTCGCATCCATTTTGGCCACCTTATCAGGGGATGAGCCCGCTTCTAGGCGCAGGTCCATCGATGGACCGGCGGCCGCGAGTTCAAGCGCCAAGCAAAAGGAAGCGTTCTATGAGGAAATCGCTGCCGGAAGCGATGTTCAAAGACCCTGAGCACAGCCGGCTTACCATGCTCCGCACCTGGGTGCTCGATAACAAAGTTACTGAAATCGAGATGAACGAGCAGCAATTTTGGAATTTTTCTCAGCTGCAGCCGGTCGCCGAAAAACCATGGACAACATTCATGGGTCGCTTGATCAGGGTGCCCGACATGCCTATCGAAGCACAGAAGTTTCTCGGGATTTTCGACACATTTAGTCCCGGAACCATATAATCGAAAACGGCGCGCACGACCTTCATGGCTAATTGCCGTGATTTGTCTGAGCATTGCACAACGCTGCGCAATTGTTGAACTTCCAGCGATCTGCTACAGCGCAGGCCTGCCCGTCGAGGTGGCGATGATACCGCGTTACTCCAGGCCCGAAATGGCGGCCATTTGGTCGCCGGAAACACGCCTTCGCATCTGGTTCCAGATCGAGGCGCACGCCGCCGACGGCATGGCCGAACTCGGAATGATTCCGAAAGCGGCGGCGAAGAAAATCTGGGCGAAGGGCAAAGCGGCCAAATTCGACGTGGCGCGCATCGAGGAGATCGAGCGCGAGGTCAAACACGATGTCGTCGCCTTCCTCACTCATCTGGCCGACGTCGTGGGACCCGAGGCGCGCTTCGTGCATCAGGGGATGACCTCCTCCGACGTGCTCGACACCTGCTTCAATGTGCAACTCGTGCGCGCCGCCGATCTGCTCATTGCCGACGTTGAAAAACTCGAGGCCGCGATCGAGCGCCGCGCCCGCGAATACAAATACACGCCGACCATCGGCCGCTCCCACGGCATCCATGCCGAGCCGACCACGTTCGGGCTCAAGCTCGCCGTCGCCTACGCGGAGTTCGGCCGGGCGAAGAAGCGCCTTACGGCGGCGCGCAGTGAAGTCGCGACCTGCGCCATCTCGGGCGCGGTCGGCACCTTCGCGCAGGTCGATCCGCGGGTGGAAGCGCATGTGGCGAAGAAGATGGGGCTGACGGTCGAGCCGATCTCGACCCAGGTCATCCCGCGCGACCGCTACGCCATGTATTTCGCCACCCTTGGCGTCGTCGCCGCCTCCATCGAGCGGCTGGCCACCGAAATCCGCCATCTGCAGCGCACGGAGGTCTTAGAAGCCGAAGAATTTTTCTCGGAGGGGCAGAAAGGCTCCTCATCCATGCCGCACAAGCGCAACCCGGTGCTGTCGGAAAATCTGGTCGGGCTTGCGCGCATGGTGCGGGCCTACGTCACCCCGGCGATGGAGAACGTCGCGCTCTGGCACGAGCGCGACATTTCGCACTCCTCGGTCGAGCGGATGATCGGACCGGACGCGACCGTCACGCTTGATTTCGCTCTCGGCCGGCTCACGGGCGTGATCGACAAGCTCGTCGTCTACCCGGACAACATGCGCAAAAATCTCGACCGGCTCGGCGGCCTTGTGCATTCCCAGCGCGTGCTCCTCGCACTCACCCAAAAGGGTGTTGAGCGCGAGGCCGCCTACCGGCTCGTTCAGCGCAATGCCATGAAGGCGTGGGCCGGCAAGGGCGATTTCCTAACGCTGCTCAAGGCTGACAAGGAAGTGCGCAAACACTTGAGCGAAAAGGAGCTGACGAAGAACTTCGACCTCGACTTCCACTTCGCTCACGTCGACACGATTTTTCGCCGTGTCTTCGGCCGCGCTTAAGACCATTCGATCCCGGATCAGCGGTGCAACGCTGCGCGCTGGACCGCATCCGGAAAACGCATGGCGGCGATGTCGGCGAGCTGCGGCAGCGTGATGACGAAGAACTCAGCGCCCTCCGTCGAGCGTAGCGCCGCCACCACGGCGCCGTTTGGCACGAACATGTACGTCCCCTCCCCGCAGCTGCGGCCGTCATACTCGAAGGCGCCGCCGATGCAGAAGCGCAGCTCCGCATCCTCCTGAATTCCGGCGGGCAGCACGGTGCCGGGCTTGACTCGCATGAAGCCGATGCCGGTGCGCGCTTCGCTGAACGAGCCGAGATGTTTGATTTCGACGCCCGGACGTTTGCGATCCGGCCAGTAGCGTGCGTTGTCGGCGAGCATCATCACCGGGTCGCGATAACGCGGCGCCGGGAAAACCAGGTCGTGGCCCTCATGCTCCTCCCAGATCGCCTCATAGGAGTCGCGGTTCTTAGGCGTGCCGTCCGGCTTGAATCCTTTGTATACGCCGTTCTCGAACTTGCCGCCGGCCTTGATGAGCCTGTCGTAAGTGGCGTTCATTTCTTCGTTGCTGAGCAGCCGCTCGCCACTCGCGCCCTGGAACTGCAGGACCAGGCACGCGCATTCGCCCTCCTGCTTTTGCGGGCCGTAATAGGAGCCTTCCGGGAAGTAGCCGACCTCGCCGGCCGATAGGTCGCCATGACCGGCGCTCTGCACGCCCGACAGCGTGTAGCGGATCTGATCGAAATTGTGCCGGTGCCGCGGCGTGAAATAGCCGTCCGGAACGATCGAAAGCGAATACTCCATCGTAACGCCGGGAATGCCGGTATCGAGGGGCAGCCGCTTGCGCCGAATCATGTGCACCCGTCCGCGGCGGACCTCCTCGAACGGCATCTGGTTGGTGTCGCAGATGATGACTTGCGGCATAGGCTTCCTCCGGCGCGATATGACGCGCCCATGACCGGGCAGCGGCTTAGCTCTTCGGTATAATATCGAGACAATCGCGCCGCGCGAAACGCGAAAATCGGACGGGAGGACGGTGACAGCCATGCGGGCACGCTTGGGGGCGCTTCGGACCGCGCTGCGCCGCGGTGCAATTGTCCTCGCCATGATGGCGCTGCCGTCAGCTGTTCCGGCCTGGGGGCAGACGGCGGCGCCGCTCGCCGTCGCCAAGGTGGCCAACGATTTCGCGTTGATCATGGGCGATTACGGCAAGAAGCTCGGCATTTTCCAGCGCAACGGCGTCGATCCCGAAATATCCCTGATTACGCAGGCCCGGATGGTCCAGGCGACCATCGCCGGGAACGTGGAGGTGGCGCTGGCCTCAGGCGCAACGTTGGCCTTTGCCGCCAAGGGCGCGCCGCTCAAGGCGGTCGCGGCGCTGTCCGGCCCGCCGAAGATCCTGGTCCTGGTCGTTCGTCCGGATAATTCCGTACCGACGATCGATGGGCTGCGCGGCCGCACCGCGGCGGTCAGCAACTTAGGCTCGTTGACCGACTGGGCGGTATCTCAGATTGCCATCAGCAAGGGATGGGATCCGGGCGAGATCAAGCGGGTGGCGGTCGGCGATACGCCCGCGCGGGTTGCCGCGCTGCTCACCGGGAACGTCGACGCGGCGGTGATTGACATCGCCGAGGCGCTCGACCTGCAGGAGCGTGGCCAAGTAAAAATACTGATCAATTTCGGCGACCTCATCGAAAACTTTCAGAACCAGATCATCTACGCATCCGACAAGGCGATTGCGGAGAAGCCTGACGCCGTGCGCCGGTTCGTGAAAGGCTGGTTCGAAACCATCAATTATGCGCGCGAGAACAAGGCTGAAACTGTGGCCTTCACACGCGACACCCTCGGCGTACGCGAGAGTGTCGCTGCCGAGGTCTACGACCAGCTCATGCTGCGAACTTCTTTTCTTCCGACGGTGTCATCGCACCATCTACGCTACGGGCCATGAGCAAAAGTTTCGTGGAACTGAAACTCTTGCCGGCAGAGGAGGACTTGTCGCGTTTCGTGACCAATCGGTTTTTGCCGGCGAAGCACTGATAATTTCGGCGAAGGCGAGACGTAACCGCTATCCACAACTCTTCCACCGCTTTTATCAACGTGTTTCCACAGCCTTTGCGGCGATCAGTTTGCCCGAATCAGTCGGTTGACGGTAACCTGGGCTGTTGTCCAGTGGGGTTGGGGAGAAAGTTTATGGGCCGTTTAGTTCGTAAGCCGCAAGTTCCGGACCTAGATTTGCAAATTGCCGGTCTCGAAGGTGTGTTGCAGTCAGGTATCGCCGGAGTGCCGATGGCCAATGCCGAGCCCGGCGACAATTACCTCGAAAGAATGGTGAAGTACGTTCCGGCTGAGATCATTGCCGGCTCGATGCTCATTAACGCCATTCTGGAACAGGCACTGAAATTAGGCGGCCAAGCCGCCACCATGGCCGGCTTCCCCGTCATCACTATCGCTCAAGGCGCCTTGATCCTCGGCATGGTCCTCACCCCGCTCTTCTGCTGGTATGTGCGCGAGGACGGCGACGCGTGGTTCGTCAACGCGCTCGTTTCGACGGTGGCGTTTCCGTTCTGGGCGTATCTGATGGGTGCGGTGGCCTTTGCCAATCACCATGACGGCAACCTGGCCGCAATCCTGGTGTTGACCTTTACGGCCGTGAGCGGCTTGGTCTCGCCGTTTCCGCGCAGGCAGAAAAAGAGCAAACGCGACCGCCAGGACTCCTCACCCAAGGATGGACCGCGTCTGGTCGAGAGCCTGACCGGCTAAGTCCCCTCGCGCCGGGGGCTGCTGAACTTCTCCCCCCTCCAGCGGCTCATCGGCCCGGTAATTGCGGGCTGCCCATTTCTGGTGTCATCTGCCCCGCCATGGCGGCGTATCCGACGATACTTGTTTTCGATTCCGGCCTCGGTGGGGTCACGGTCTATCGCGAAATCGCCGCCGCACGGCCCGAGGCCAATTTCGTTTATGTGGCCGACGATGCTGGATTTCCTTACGGGGCGGTTCCGGAGCCTGCGCTCGTTACGCGCGTCGTAGGCTTGATGGGCGAACTCATCGCCAGCCACGAGCCCGATCTCGTGGTGATCGCCTGCAATACCGCCTCCACGCTGGTGCTGCCGGCGCTGCGGGAAAAGTTTTCCTTGCCGTTTGTCGGCACTATCCCGGCCATCAAGCCGGCCTGCGCCGCTTCGGTCACCCGCCGCGTTTCCGTGCTCGGCACCGAAGCGACCGTAGCCCGTGAATATACCCATGCGCTCATTCGCGACTTCGCTCAGGATTGCCGGGTGACGCTCGTTGGCTCGCGAAATCTTGCCGCCTATGCGGAAGCCGAGATGGACGGCGCCCCGGTCAGCGACGAGGCGCTTCGCGCCGAAATCACGCTGTGCTTTCACGACGACGGTGCGCGCACCGACACCGTCGTCCTGGCCTGTACGCACTATCCCTTGCTGATCGAGCGGCTGCGGCAACTGGCCCCTTGGCCGGTGGACTTCATGGATCCGGCGCCCGCCATCGCCCGGCGCGTCACGGACCTGCTGGGCGAGGCATCGTCACCGTCCCGCAAAGGCACCGTCCGCGCCATTTTCACCTCCGGGCGGACACCCGCGGCGGCGCTCAACCTGATGCGGCGTCAGTTTGACACTGCGGCGGTTTCCCCCTAGATACGCCGCACTACGCGGGCCTGAGGGCCCGCGTAGTGTTTCGCGACCCACGGTTTAGCCGGCGCTTCGGCACAAAACCTGTCGGTTCCGGACGCAAAGGTCCGGGACAGAGGAGGGCGCGATCCTCAGCCATAGAGCATGATCCCGAAAAGTGGATTTCCGGTTTTCGGACAAGATCATGCTCAAATGAAATGACACAGCGAGGACGCGAATGACCAAGCGCCACGAGGCGAAGTACAAGATCGACCGCCGGATGGGACAAAACATCTGGGGGCGGCCAAAAAGTCCGATCAACAAACGCGAGTACGGCCCCGGCCAGCACGGGCAGCGGCGCAAAGGCAAGCTGTCTGATTACGGCGTGCAATTGCGCGCCAAGCAGAAACTCAAGGGCTACTACGCCAACATGTCGGAGAGGCACTTCCGCGGCCTCTACGACGAGGCGCGACGGTTCAAGGGCGATACCGGCGTCCACATGATCGGGCTCCTGGAACGCCGACTCGATACCGTGATCTACCGCGCTAAGTTCGTCCCTACCGTCTTTGCCGCGCGCCAGTTCGTCAATCACGGCCACGTCAAGGTCAACGGCCGGCGCGTCACCATCCCGAGCTACCGCGTCAATGTCGGTGACGAGATCGAGGTCAAGGAAAAGTCAAAGCAGATGGCGCTGGTGCTGGAGGCGACCGGGCTCGCCGAGCGCGACGTGCCGGACTATATCGATGTCGATCACTCCAAGATGACGGCGAAGCTCACCCGCGTGCCGGCGCTAGGCGACGTCCCCTACCCGGTTATGATGGAGCCGCACCTGGTCGTCGAGTATTACTCGCGCTGACCGCGGCTTCTTGATGCGATCATGGCGACCCGAAGGATTTTCGCCGCATCGCGCTCTCGCTAGAAGGCACGACGGAAGCGCCGCACTTCAAACGGACCGCGTTCAAGGTGCGGCGCATCTATGCGACGCTTGCTCCCGACGGCAAAACCGCCACGAAAAAGCGTTGAAAAGAGCCGCCGAGTTCAAGTGCGGGGATGAAGCGCCGAGATTATGAGGCCGTGGCTGGAGCTTTGGTCACCACGCCCTTGTCCTTGAAGAAGGACTGCAGCTCGCCGGACTGGAACATCTCGCGGACGATGTCGCAGCCGCCGACGAACTCGCCTTTGACGTAAAGCTGCGGAACGGTCGGCCAGTCCGAATAGGACTTGATGCCCTGGCGTAGCTCATCGTTCTCAAGAACGTTGAGCCCCTTATAGGCCACGCCCAGGTAATCCAGAATCTGCACGACCTGCCCGGAGAAGCCGCACATCGGAAACTGAGGGGTGCCCTTCATGAACAGCACCACCTCGTTGGACTTGACCTCACTGTCGATGAATTGGTCGATAGACATTGCAGTCATCCTTGCTCACACCGCAGGCTTAAGTCACCCCGCGTCGAATCTCGTCTGTCGAAGCTGAATATATGTAGCGCAAAACGGCGGCAAAGCCCATGCGCAGATTTCATGTCTCGCACCACAAAGTTACACCAAAGGGGCATGCCTACCGGCGGGCCTCGGCGGAGAATGCAATTCCACGGGGGCCGAGCGGCAGAGAAGGTACCCTCACCGCTCCGGCGTGCCGGTCTGCAATGCCAGCGCATGCAGCTTGCCGCCCATTTCGGCCCTGAGCGCATCGTAGACGATCTGGTGCTGCTGCACGCGGGATTTGCCGCGAAACGACTCGGCGATCACCGTCGCTTTATAATGGTCGCCGTCCCCCGCCAGGTCCTGAATGGTCACGTCGGCGTCCGGGATGCGCGCCCGGATCAACCTTTCAATGTCGCTTGCGATCATGGCCATGGCGCGCCTCGCACCGTTTGTTTTCCGGCTTGAACTGAATAGAACCGCTGGCCCAAAAGCGTCAATGCGCCGCGGCGTTATACCGGTCCGGCCATGTAGCCGGGCAGCCAGCCCTCGAAGCGCTTTTTGAGGTCGCCGAGCGGCATGGGTTGAGCGCCCTCGAACGTCAGGAACGCGCCACCGGTCACACCGAGCCGCGTTAACTTTATGCCAGCCCCTTTCGCCCGCAGCATGATTGCATCGGGATTCTTCGCCGTGACCACATAGCGGGCCTGATCCTCGCCGAACCAGAAGCCATGGGCCGCGATGCCGGGCGGGCTTTCCAGTACGGCGCCGATGCCCGAAGCCATCGCCATTTCGGCGAGCGCCACCAGGAGACCGCCGTCGGAGACATCGTGCACCGCCGCCACCAGGCCGTCACCGATGAGGCCGCGGACCAACGCGCCGTGTTGCCGCTCGGCGGCGAGGTCGACGGGCGGCGGCGCGCCCTCCTCTCGGCCGCAGACCTCGCGCAGATAAAGCGACTGGCCGAGCCAGCCGCGCGTTTCACCGACGAGCAGGATCGTTTCGTCTTCGGCCTTGAAGGCCAACGTCATAGACTTGGTGAAATCGTCGAGCAGACCGACAGCGCCGATGGTCGGCGTGGGCAGGATCGCCTTGCCGTTGGTCTCGTTGTAGAGCGAGACATTCCCGGACACGACCGGGAAGTCGAGCGTGCGACAGGCTTCGCCGATGCCGCGGATGCAGCCGACGAGCTGACCCATGATCTCCGGCCGCTCGGGATTGCCAAAATTGAGATTGTCTGTGACGGCGAGCGGCCGCGCGCCGACGGCCGTGAGATTGCGGTAGGCCTCCGCCACCGCCTGCTTGCCGCCCTCGAACGGATCGGCCTCGCAGTAACGCGGCGTGACGTCGGACGTCAGCGCCAGTCCCTTTGGTCCTTCGTCGATGCGCACGACCGCGGCGTCGCCACCGGGCCGCTGCATGGTGTTGCCAAGAATGACGTGGTCGTACTGCTCCCAGACCCAGCGCTTGCTGCACAGGTCCGGCGAGCCGATCAGCGTCTCCAGCGCCTCCGCGAGGCCCATGGGCGGCTTGATCGAGGCTGCCTCGATGACTGGCCGTCTTGCACTTTGCGTTGATGGACGATCATAGACCGGCGCCTCATCGCCCAGTTCCTTGATCGGTAGATCGGCCATGATCGCGCCGCCGTGCCGGACCAGAAAGCGCTTCGTGGGCGTTGTCTCGCCGACGATCGCGAAATCGAGGCCCCATTTGCGAAAGATCGCCTCGGCCTCTTTTTCCTTCTCGGGCTTGAGCACCATGAGCATGCGCTCCTGGCTTTCGGAA
>JBAUYV010000145.1:0-4172 GCA_049584975.1 Xanthobacteraceae bacterium
CCTCAATCAGACTGACCCGAGCGTGCTGTCGCCTGGCCGGCTGCGCTCATTGACGACCAACGATATCGACACTGTCGTCGGCAAGGTCGGATACACCTGGGACCACTGGATGCTCTACGCTAAGGGCGGCTGGGCCGACGCAAGAATCAATACGTTTGCCATTAACCCAGCGAGTGGCGTCTTTGGGAATGCCACAAACTGGCAAGGTGGCTATACCGTCGGAACTGGACTGGACTACATGGTGGCTCGGAACTGGATCATCGGCGTCGACTTCAATTACTACGATTTCCATTTCGATCGCTCGGCGCTCGCCACCGACGGGACTACCTCTACTTGGTCTAACACCAACTCCAATATCTATTCAGTAATGGCCCGCGCCAGCTACCTGTTCAATTGGGGACCCTGACTTTCAAACGTAACGATGCTTCACGATGATTCCGCGCCGGTCCCGGTGGGGCGAGCATTTTTGCCCAGCCAACCTTGTCGCCGCCTTTAGCCTTACAAGGTTTACCACCAACCGCTCGGCGATCAGCTCACGACACGCGTTGAGGGGCAGGGCTATCGCTACAGCGTGCTGACAAACCGCATCGGCGTCGCGCGAGGCGCATGAACCTTTCGCAATGCAATAATTGGCTGCCCGAAGAGTCAGCTCCGGGTCACGAGCAACGAATTTGCGAATGTCGCGCAATGTCCGCTTTCCACCTGATCGCTGCCGATCCAGGCATGGTGGCGCGTGAGGTGACGGGGCAATGCACAATCAGCGACATGCGCGGGCACGGCGATCCGCAGATTTATCGCGCTCAGTTTACAGTTTGGCCGGTTCGCCGACGCGGTCTGACTCGCATTTCCATGCTGAGCCTCGGTTTGGCCGCGCTTGACCGTATCTTCGTCTCAGATCAACGTCCGCATGGATTGCCGGGGCGAGCCCGGCAATGACGAAGGCTGGGAGGAACACCCATGACGCGCGCACCGCGCATTGCCATTGTCGGCGGCGGCATTGGCGGGCTTGCCAGCGCGCTGGCGCTGGAACGGCGCGGCGCCGAAGTGATCGTGTGCGAGCAATCGCCGGCTCTGAGCGAGATCGGAGCCGGCCTCAACCTCACTCCCAACGCCATCAAGGCGCTGCGTGCGCTCGGCGTCGAGGATGAGATCAACGCCATCGCGTCGGGTTCGGAATTCCTGAACATCCGCTCGTGGAGGAGCGGCCGCTACATTTCGCGCATGCGGCGCGGCGATTTCAGGCAAAAATTCGGCGCGCCAAATCTGTCCGTGCACCGCGCCGACCTTCTCGGCGTGCTCTCCGGGGCGCTGAAGTCGACCGACATCCGCGTCAGCAAGCGGGCCGTCTCGGTCGAGGGACGCGGCCGCGATGCGGTGGCGCGCTTTGCCGACGGCAGCGAGGTCGAGGCTGACATCGTGGTCGGCGCCGACGGCATCCATTCCGTGGTGCGCAGGAGCCTATTCGGCGCCGATGCGCCGCGCTTCACCGGCTGCATTTGCTGGCGCGGTATGGCGGCGGCCGACGCCGTGCCGTCCGACATCAACATCGCGGATGGAGCGCTGTGGATGGGTCCGCACGGCCATGTGGTGCACTACCCAGTCCGCCGCGGCGAGCTCCTCAACATCGTGGCGCATTTCGACAGCGACGCCTGGACCGAGGAATCGTGGACGCGCGAATGCGACGTGGCGGAACTGATGACGACCTATGCGGGGTGGAACGCCGCGCTCACCCGCCTCTATCCATGCAGCGAGCGCTGGTACAAATGGGCGCTGTATGATCGCGATCCGCTCGAGCACTGGAGCCGCGGGCGCGCCACGCTGCTTGGCGACTCGGCCCACGCCATGCTGCCCTATCTCGGCCAAGGCGCCGCCATGGCGATCGAGGACGGCTATGTGCTCGCCGCTGCAATCGCCCGGCAGCCGGACGATCTCGATGCGGCGCTCGCGGACTACGAGCGCATTCGGGCGCCGCGCGCGAAGGCCGCCGTGCTCGGCTCCCGCGCCCGCGCCAAGGAAAATCACCTGCCGTCGCGTTTCGCCCAGATCAAGCGCGACCTGAAATTTGCGCTGCGCGAGCGCTTCGGCCGCGACAACACCGCGTTCCAGGTCGGCTGGCTCTACGAGTATGGTGTCGGGCGGGAGTTACAATGACGGTGCGCTCCGCAGCCGCTCGCGGATCGCGGTGGCGAAGCGCTCCAGGACAACGGGGTCGTAAGCGCGGGGCGCGGCGGCGCCCCAGACCGGCTTGGGCCACAGCGCATCGTCCTTGCGGCGCGCCACGATGTGGACGTGCAGCTGCGGCACGACATTGCCGATCGCGGCCACGTTCAGCTTGTCGCATGGCGTCACGTCCTTCAGAGCACGCGAAGCCAGCGACACTTCGTTGAGCAATATCACTTGCTCCGCGCCCAGATCGAAAATCTCGCTTGCGTCCGCGCGCCGCGGCACCAGGATGAGCCAAGGGAAGTTGGCATCGTTCATGGCCAGGACCCGCGACAGCGCCAGATCGCACACCGGGACCGTGTCGGCGCGCAATTGAGGGTGCAGGGACCCAGCCAATTTCGGACATTTCTGCCTCTTGCATCGTACGCGGTGCCGAGTTTCCCGGAAGGCCGGAAGGAAGACGCCTGACTTGCTTTCTCGCCTGCCGCAGCCGATATATTCCCCCGGGAGGTTGGCGGTGGACGAGCCACTCGCCAACCGGGTCAGATCCGGAAGGAAGCAGCCCTAACGAGCGCGGTTCGGGTCGCTCGTCAGCCTCCCACCCTCATACATTTGTAGCCCGCATGAGCGCAGCGAAATGCGGGGGCGACCGAATCGGCTTGAATATCCTGCCCCGGATTTCGCTACGCTCATCCGGGCTACGAAGCTGCCAATGAACGACGCAACGACATCCATCGCATCCTACCGCGTGCTGGCGCGCAAATACCGGCCGTCGACGTTCGACGACCTGATCGGCCAGGACGCCATGGTGCGCACGGTCTCGAACGCGTTCGAGTCGGGCCGCATCCCGCAGGCCTGGATCCTCACGGGCGTGCGCGGCGTCGGCAAAACCACGACGGCGCGGATTCTGGCGCGCGCGCTCAACTACGAACTGCCCGACGGCTCGATTACCGGCCCGACGGTGAAGATGCCGGTACTCGGCGTGCACTGCCAGGCGATTATGGAAAGCCGGCATCTCGACGTGATCGAGATGGACGCCGCCTCCCACAACAGCGTCGACGACGTGCGCCAGATCAACGACGCCGTCCGCTACGCGCCGGTTTCCGCCCGCTACAAGGTTTACATCCTGGACGAAGTCCACATGCTCTCGGGCGCGGCGTTCAACGCGCTGCTCAAGACGCTGGAAGAGCCGCCGCCCCACGCCAAGTTCGTATTCGCCACCACCGAAATCCGCAAAGTGCCGATCACCGTGCTGTCGCGCTGCCAGCGCTTCGATCTGCGGCGGGTCGATGCGGCGGTCCTGGTCGAACATCTGCGCGGCATCGCCAAGAAAGAAAAAATCAAGGTCGATGCGGAGGCCCTGGCGCTGATGGCCCGTGCCGCGGAAGGTTCGGTGCGCGATGTCTTATCGCTATTCGATCAGGCAATCGCTCACGCCGCCGGGCCGGTGCGTGCGGAGGACGTGCGGGGGATGCTCGGCCTTGCCGACCGCACCCGCGTCGTCGACCTGTTCGAAGCGCTGATGCGCGCCGATATTGCCCGCGCCCTGTCCGAGTTGAGCGACCAGTACGATACCGGGGCCGACCCCGCCATGGTGCTCGGCGACCTCGCCGAATTCACGCATTTCGTCACGCGGCTGAAAATCGTGCCTGCGCTCGCCGACGACGTTTCGCTGACCGAGGCCGAGCGTACGCGCGGTCGCGCCCTTGCGGCCAAACTGTCGATGCGGGTCCTGGCCCGCACCTGGCAGATGCTGCTCAAGGGCATTGCGGAAGTCGAGGCGGCCGGACGGCCGCTGGCTGCCGCCGAAATGGTGTTGGTCCGCATTGCCTATGCGGCCGATTTGCCGACGCCCGACGAGGTCGTCCGCTCACTTGGTGATCGTCCAGCTGGCGATCGCTCGACGGGCGAAACGGCGCGCGGCAACGGCGCCGGCGCTGCGGCACCTGGGCCGGCTTCGGGCGCTTCAGCGCCTGCGCCGCGTTCGGAGCTGCGCACCCGCCCTGAGC
>JBAUYV010000146.1:0-3739 GCA_049584975.1 Xanthobacteraceae bacterium
GGATTGCCTCGCCGCATCGTCAGAACCTGGCGGGCAATTGTCGGAGCGAGGCGCTCGGCGGCTGTTCGACCGGCTTGTCGCCCTTGGCGCGGTCCGCGAACTGACCGGTCGCGCGACCTTCCGGCTCTACGGCCTTTGAGCGATGGCGCGCCCCCGGAAACCTGACCTCGAACTCGACCTCGAACTCGAGGACTTGCCTGCGCCCGCGCGCTGGCGCGAATGGATGGGCCGGGTTGAAGCGGTCATTTTCGCTTCCGCCGAGCCGGTGTTGCGCGAGAGCCTGGCGCGCGTGGTGGGGAAGGCCTGCAACCTCGAGCTGATCATTGACGACATCCGCGACGAATTGAGCGGTCGGCCCTACGAGCTCGTCTCTGTCGCCGGAGGGTGGAGTTTTCGGACGAAACTGGGGTTTGGCGACGCCATCCGGGCCGCGAGCGGCGGCCCGCAAAAGGCCGAATTGTCGCAATCGAACGCGCTTGTCCTGATGGCGATCGGGTATTTTCAGCCGATCACAAGAGGGGAGCTGTCGCAGTTTTTGGGACGGGAGGTTTCCAGAGACGCGATCGCCAGCTTGCGCGGCGAAGGCTTCATCGCCGCCGGGCCGCGCAGCCCGACGCCAGGCGCGCCCTACGCTTATGTCACCACGCCAGGGTTTTTGGCGCAATTCGGGTTCGAGAGCCTGCGCGATTTGCCGGATATCGAGAAGCTTCAAGATGCGGGGCTGCTCGGTCGGACTAGCGGGGATCTGCTAAACGGCGCGGCGTTGGCTTCCGAGTTGCGTGGAATCCTGGGGCTGGCGGGCGATGAGGACGAGCCGGAGGAGGATGCAGCGTAAGGATGACGCGTGGCGTCGGTCGACGATCGGTCACGTTGGGCGTTAAACGTCAGGTTCCGAATCCAACCAGAGTAGACCCTCAAGCGGTCATTGCCAGCGGCTGGACTACACGAATCGACCATGACTGGAGACAGCCCCCTCACCTTGGGCCACGGCGCGCGCGGGTAATCGCGTCGTCGTAGGCCGCGCGATGTCTCCGTTGGGTCTGCGCGGGGCGTAGGGGCCTAGCGCCTGGCACCTAAGCGCACGGAGTCATGTGCCGGACGAAAAACAAAACTGGGATGATACGTTCAGATGTTCCCTTAACGGTCGCTCATGCCTATTCTGAAGTTAGCGGGACTTCGCACCCGCGTATGTTCGACGTTCCGCTCGCACCTTCACCAAATGGTCAAAATCGAAAATGTCGATCTGGGCGCCCGGGGCGTTAAGCTGCCCTCAGATCGTCTCGGCGTTGTCGCGGCGCAACCGTTCCTGTCGTTGACGTCAAAAGAACCGTTTGTCTGCACTCCTGGGTCGATGGCTGCGCAGCTCGAGACGATTCAGAGAACGCTCGAGATCGCAAAGGCGCGGCCGCACGGACAGGCCAAGACACATTTCACAATTTTTCCAGAGTACTGCATTCCTGGTTTACCCGGCGTCGCCGCGGTCGATGGGGCGCTTGGCGCGGCTGATTGGCCGGGTGGGACCGTCGTGATCGGCGGACTAACCGCCCTGACAAAGGACGAGTATGCAGCGCTCATCGTGATGCAAAATACGTCCGTGCACGCAGCCGCCAACGGCCTCGACCACGTTAAGGAGAACGATTGGCTCAACTGCTCGATCGTCTGGGTGAAGGGCTCGAACGGCGTCGTGGAGAAATGGGTTCAGCCGAAGCTCTATCCGGCTTGGGCCGAGCAAAGTGTCCACTATAAGAACATGTTCCACGGTAGGTCGATATTCATCTTCCGCGGACGCCTAGAAAATGGAGCGCTCTATCGCTTCAGCATTCTGATCTGTTTCGACTGGATCGCGACGGTCGACAACAAGCTGCTATGGTACCACGTGCTCGAAAACTTGGCAAAGCAGGCCGAGGCGGCGGAAGCAGAATACTCTTGGTCATGGTTTTTCGTTATTCAGCACAACCCGAAGCCAAATCACAACGCGTTCCTGTCGCAGTTACCTCCGTTCTTTGATCAGCGCTCGCTTCCCACAGTGCGGCGCGATAGGGCATGCGTCATCTTCGCCAACACCGCCGGCAAGTCTGTGCCGGGAAAAGCCAACGTCTATGGCGTCACCAGCCTAGTGTTCTCGGCGAATACAAACTTTGTCAAGTCCGAATGCTCTTTGACATTCGCATCGAGCCGCCCCCGCTTCCGCGACTACAGTACGATCCTCGACCGCTACTATGATGTCGTCTTTCGGGAGCGCGGCGCGTGCATCCTATCGTTTGTTCAGGTCAATCCCGGTGCGGTCGGTACCGGCGCGGCAAACCGAACCATCGCAGTCGAAAGCGCCGAGCTGTTTCCCATTGGAAACACAGTTGATCCGCGCGTGCCGTCTGCCGCCGTTCCAGCCTCGGTCAAATGGCTCAACGACCATCTCGATGATCTTGCGAGCGTTGCGGCGATTTTGCCCCCAGCGCCACTCAAGGCAAGTGTTACAGCGTCGCATGATGCAACCGTAAAGGCCTTGCGGACGACCGACGCGCCTTCGATCGCGGATGCGCTGGCGCTGGCGACCGATGCGGGCGTCAACAACGCAGACACCTGGAACGCAGATACCTGGGATGCCGCGGAGACAGCGGCACTTTCGCTTCTGGTGAATGCGATGGAGATCCTAGCTATTGGTTTTGCCAGTCATCCAATGACAGCAGGATCGGCGCTGTCCATGATAACGATTGGTGGTGACACGCTCGCCGTGGTAACCGTGAAGGGGGCGTCGCATCAATCCTGTTTGGCGCACGCGGCGGCCAATCTACCGTACACACCGCATCAGTTTCTTCTCATCACCAAAGACCAGGAAAACACGGCCTGGGATCGCAGGGAGGAAAATTTCCTTAAGGGCGACCCGCCGCGTTTGGGTGCCGAGAAGAAGATCACCGATCCAGATAACAACGCGTTGCATATGTCATATCAGGATTTGCTCACCGTCTATCGCAAGGCCAAGACGGTCAACGACTTGCAAGAGTTGATCCATGCCAAGCTCGCTTGATCTCGGAGAGGGGCGCGCGAACGCCGTGCAAGCCTATCTTGCCGCGGCATTTCCGACTGCCACGATACGATCGGTCCAGCAAGGCACGCAGGCACCACTTACGCTGCTCATAACGTCACATGCCGTCTATGGATTTGCGCTCTGTGAGCGCGATATGCGACGGGACTTCGAAGAGACGTACAGCGCCTACAAGAAGCTTGTCGTCGCCGGCGGCGAACTGCGAAATCTCGAGCCCGCCTTTATCTTTTGTCTCCCGGAGGAAGCCAGCGCTGCAGAGCAGTTCATCTCGTCCGTCGAGACAGATGTCTATTTCTGCCGAAAGTTTGTGATCAGCTTGAGCCACGATATCGGATCGTCGCTGGCATCGTTGCCTTTCATGCCGTTAGCCCCCATTGGTGGGGCAGCTTTGAGGCCCACCTCGGCGCAGACGTTTCTGCAACAATGCGGCCTCCCAGCCTTGCTGGCGAAGCAGCTTGTCGTGCCCCACGAACGAAGCGCGAAGGGAATTCTCGATGACTGTCTGGCTGGCAAACACGGCGAGCCGACCATCCAAAGAGGTGACAGTCAAAAAGGAATGCATGAGGTTGCACCTTCTGAGAGCGAAGTGTTTTTGGAAAGGGTGACGATCCGCAATGTCCGCGCCTATCGGAAAGAACAAGAGTTCAAACTGGGTCAAAGCGTAACGGTGCTGTATGGCCCCAACGGTTTTGGAAA
>JBAUYV010000147.1:0-1527 GCA_049584975.1 Xanthobacteraceae bacterium
ATCACGTGCAGCACCTGCCCCGTACGCTTGGCATCACTCTGGGAGACCGTTCCTTGCGGCACGCTGTCGCCTTCGGCATTCATGCGATCGCGATAGGTTCGCGCAATCGCCGGCAGCCGCGCGCATCCGCTGCGGATTAAACCTGCCTTCTCAGCTACGGCGAGCCGAGTATCGAACGACCAATCAGAAATCTTTTCCGCCGGGGCTCCCGTTTCCACCAGCGCGGCCAAGCCTTTGTGTTCGAGCGCATCGGTAACAATGGCTTCAAGAATTCCAGACGAGGTCACCAGCGCCAGGTCATAATCCCCTTGTTCGAGCGCGCTGCGGCTGTCGGCATACGCCCGCTCCAGCACAGGACGAATCTCAGGATTGTGAACGAATTCAAAGCGCCGCGGAGGCGGTGCCGTAGTCGACGCGGAAACGATTGCGCCGTCGTTGGTTTGCGTGAGCGACGCGACGGCCTGTCCAAGCACGCCAAGAAGCTGCTGAACAATCTCCGCAGGCGCCGCGCCTTGCGCTGCGTTGCCGTCTGCAGAGCGCATCAAAAATGCCCCACTGAACGACCGAGCCAGCCAATGGGCTTTGCTGCCTCCGGATAGCTGGTTGATCGTGACGCCGCAATCCTCCTGCCAGCGCCGGGTCGCGGTCATAGCCACTGCGTCGGTGGGGTCGGCGGCCAGCGTGTCGCGAAGCTGCTGGCCACGTTTGATCAGGCCATCCAGATGCGACAGATAGGTGTCAATCTGCGCTCTAAGGCTTTCATCCATAGTTTGCATATGCTTGCCAATGGGCTCTGCACGCGCCTTCCGCGATGAGGAGATACCCTCTTGACACTCGGCTGGAAGAGTGGTACATTCCGACGCGCAAGTGGTTCGATAACCAGACCAATATACTACAAATTTTCCTTGGTCTGGTGACGGTCTTATGCAAGTCTAATGCTCCGTGATGAGACAGGACCTATGACTGGATCTTCGAATTCTCAGGCTTCCCTTACCCCAAACTCCCTGATTCACACCTCACGTATTCCCAACCGCTGGATTCAGCTCGTTGCAGGCATTGTCGCGATGATGGCGATCGCAAACCTGCAATACGCCTGGACCCTGTTTACAAAACCGATTCAGGCGCATTTGCACGTGTCGCTGCAGGCCGTGCAGGTAACGTTTTTCATCTTCGTTGCCTTGGAGACCTGGCTCGTGCCCTTTGAAGGGGCACTGGTCGATTGGATCGGTCCCAGATTCATGCTGGGGATTGGCTCCGTGTTGGTCGGACTCGGCTGGATCTGCTCCGGCCGCGCCGAGACGATCAACGCCCTTTACTTCTGGTACGGAGTGGGCGGCGTCGGAGCCGGCGTGGTCTACGGCGGCGCAATAGGAAACGCGTTGAAGTGGTTCCCCGACCACCGCGGTCTTTGCGTCGGCTTAACTGCCGCCGCATTCGGCATTGGAACCGCGACCACTATCGCTCCCATCGCCAACATGCTGAAATCGTCCGGTTATCAGCACACGTTTATCGTGTGGGGATGTATCC
>JBAUYV010000148.1:0-3589 GCA_049584975.1 Xanthobacteraceae bacterium
CTCCACGTCCCGCAATTGGCGCTGGATGGTAAGCTTGAACGAGGACACCGCGCTTTCCATGCGCTTGAGTACATTGACCCTCAGCAGGTGAATTAGGCTCTCCTCTCTGTCCACTTGCCGAAAAAAACCAGTTCCACCCTTGATCTCAGTGCTGTACTTCTTGTCATATGCCACTTGCTTGTGCGGCAGCACGTAGCGTAGCGGGGCGTACGCCGCGAGGTTGAGGCGACGGATCTCAAGGTTAATCTCTCGGATCGCGGGGAACTCGCTGGCGCCATCCACCTCGGCTTTGATGTTGATCGGCTTGAGGCGATCCGGGAATCGGCCTGTCTCGGCTGTGCCGTAGTATTTCTCAATGTGCTTGCGCGATCGAGCGATCGTGAGTAGGTCAAGCAGAGTGAAGTAGTCGAATCCGAGCATCTCAATCAGGCGCGACGGTGTCCGCTCTTCATCAGCGAGATCGAGCCAGCGGTTGAATTGTTTCTGCGCGAGACGCGTCGTACTGTCAATGCTTCCAATCCCGTGATCGAGCATGGCCGTATCGTCCCCCTCGGTCACGAAGGCGATCTGATTGCGCAAATCCGCCAGGCGATTATTAACGGGGGTGGCCGAGAGCATGAGCACCCGGGTTTTAACGCCCTCCTTGATGATCTTTCGCATCAAGCGGTCGTAGCGCGTCTCGATGCCAAGACGCGGTGTCTTTTTGTTTCGAAAGTTGTGCGACTCGTCAATGACAACGAGATCGTAGTTCCCCCAATTTACATGTGCCAGATCGATGTCGCCCGATAGGCCGCCGTCACGCGATAGATCGGTGTGGTTCAAGACATCGTAGTTCAAGCGATCGGACGCCAGCACATTGCGACGATCGTTGGCCTTGTAAAGCGTCCAATTGTCGCGCAGACGCTTTGGACATAGCACAAGCACACGGTCATTGCGCAATTCATGGTACTTGATAATCGCCAGTGCCTCGAACGTCTTTCCGAGGCCGACGCTGTCGGCGATGATGCAACCACCGAAACGATTTAGCTTATCGACGGCGCCAACGACGCCGTCTCTCTGGAACTTATAAAGCTTTCTCCATACAACCGTGTCTCGGATACCAGTTGCCGACTTGACGATCTTGTCCTCGTCGAGCTCGTCGCCGCGGTCGCGGAAAAGATGGTAGAGGATAAGGGCATAGACAAGGAAGGGGTCGCGATGGCTAGCAACTCTCTGCAACACATTGTCTATTGAAGCCTTCGCTGCTGAGTCACCGCCGAGGGCTGACCACTGCGCATCGAACCACTGACTGAGTAATCGCGCCTCTTCGGGTGACTCGGAGGCTTGTATGAGGCTTAGAGGATTGCCCGGCGTTAGTCCCAGCCCGTCCGTGCTAAATGCCAACGACCCGAGCAGCACTTGCAATGGTTGATCCGATCCATCACGCACGACGAGCGCGCCCTGCGGGATGGAGCCAGTGGCACGCCGCACTTCGACCGTCTCCGCGAGCCACCTAGCCATGCGGCTCGCGAGCCAGCGCGTCTTCAAGCCATTGCGCGCAGAGCGGTCGGCGACAGAACCGAATAAGGCGATATCCCCGCCGTCGGGAGGCAATACGAGGCGACAGCCACTTAAGGCTGTCAACTGCGAAAGCAGCCCGGCGAACGCAAAAAGGGAGAGCGACGGGGTCACGATATCGAGCCGTCGTCCACCGCCGAGCATAGGGCCTATTAGATCGACGACGCGGTCGTTACCTGTGTTGCGGACGAGCTTCATGCGGCCTCAAATGCGATTTGACGCTGTTCTGCCTTATCGCTGATCAATCGAAGCGGCCGCGACGACCAACGGCATTACCGATTTCCGGATCGCCACCACGATGCCGCGCCTTGTTATTCACCCGTGGTCTTGTCGACATACATCAGCCGGGGGAAAAAGCGCTTCGGATGCTTGCCATCCGAACTCACCTCGTGGCGCCTGAGGCGAGTGCCTTGTTTGTTCACCAAGTCGTGTCCCTCGGACAGGAAATACCGGATAAACCCCCTTTCAAGGATTGTTAGACACTTCTCGAGCCGTTGGCCAGGCCTCGTAACAATTGTTCCGGCGAGTAGTACACGCCGTCCATTCTTCGCGTTATGCAAGTGCTGCATGAGCCGCAAATTGTTGAAATGGCCCTTAACTCGGCCTCTGATCCGGATCGCCTTCCCCACGTATAGCGCTTCGAATTGATCGCGGCCCCAGCGGCGACCGAACACGTAAATTCCGGGCGCGTCGGGTAACCTATCTAAGTCCGCCTTATATATGAGATTTTCCCGGGTGGCGTCCCTAAGCGTTACCGGCCTCGCCCATTGGATTTGCAGTTTCATTCTAAAACGAGCCTCCGATCTACGAGCGCTATCCTAGCCGTGAACTACAGATCGGCGACCTGTAAGAATTTGCACTAATCATTGGAGCGCTTGGTAGTCCACAAGGGGTCGCGGCATCGTCCCTACTTCACCGCCCTCAACACCGCCCCCGGATCCGCCACCAATACCGTCAGTAATACGGCGGCCGGCCCCGATGGTTGCCGCCTCCCCTGTTCCCAATTCTGCAGCGTCTTGACACTCACCCCGACAAGCTTGGCGAATACCCGCTGCGACAGTCCCATGGTCTTGCGCATCGCGAGCACCCGAGGCGCCCAAATGACCCGCGCGCCACTTAGCCGCCGAACAGTTTTGTTGACCGCCACGGCGTGATTATCGCCCCAGTCCGCCAGAGGCGTATAGATTTAAAGCAGGAGAAGCGCTGACGGTCGCTCGACGGCCACTTGTCGCGGATTAACTTCGTTCCTTAGGGTATGGGCGTTTCCAAAGGTCAGGATGCCCAATGCCCATCAACTACATCACCCTCACTCACCAGGAACTGTACGACATGGTCTGGTGCGAGCCCATGAGCTCGCTGGCCAAGAACTTTGGCATTTCCGATGTGGCCCTCGCTAAGCGCTGTCGGATCGTCGACGTGCCGATCCCCTACCGCGGCTACTGGGCTCGCAAAGCCGCAGGGCAGAAGCCAGCGCAAACGCCACTGCCCAAGTACCGCCGATCTACCGCCGCGAATAAGAACCAGGAAACGCCATCACGACCAGCACCGCCGTAACCCAAAGGGATCGTTCGTGATGGGCCCGAGCCGATACATCAAGAAATCCTACACAAAGCCAATAATTGAGGAATCGCGTTGGCAGAGACTTCCGCCGAAGCGCCTTGCCGAGGCGCAGACGCCGAAAATCGTCGTAGGGGGTATGAATAAAACTCTCGAATGCCTCGTAGACGATGGCAAACTTGTTGCGGGGAAATCAACGACCATTGTCTTCAATACTGCATATCCGCTGAACTATGTGCTTGGCGTACTTAATAGCAAGCTTATTACGTTCTTCTTTCAGCGTCGTTTCTCAGGTCTCGCCCTACAAGGAGGCTTCTTTCGGATGGGACCTCCGCAGCTGCAGCATTTGCCCATCCCCGATCCAAGGAAGTTCGCAAAAGACAGCAGAAGGCTTGAGCAGTACGTCGACGAGATGATAAAGCTGCAGGAGGCTCTTTGGTCAGCTAGGACACCCCACGAACGGGATGTTCTGGAG
>JBAUYV010000149.1:0-4676 GCA_049584975.1 Xanthobacteraceae bacterium
GGAGAGTTGTGGGCGTTGGTGTAGTCGGTTCTCTTCCGCTGAAGGCGACGAATTTCGTCGGCTGGGGAGCCAATCAGGCTCTCATGCATCGGCTCCTGGCACCGCCAAAAAAAATTATTGGGCAGGAACGCTCTGGTCGGGTGGCACTAAGCCGACCGAGCCGATTTCGTGCGCGGCAAGCGTGTCGGCTTTCGAGAAGCGTTGGCGATTCGGTTTCTCCGTTGGAAACGGCTTCGCCACAGATCGAAACCGAGCGATTTGCGCCGCGGGGTCCGCCTCAGGCGCACGTCGCGCAACGATAAGGAACTGCCCTGCGATGTCGAACCAAATCCTGCGGCGACGGAATCTCAAGCACTTCGGGAGCTGAGCCGCTTTGACCTGAACCACGACTTTGTCACGCCGGGAATAGATGGAGCGCACCGTGGCGTCTGACTCTGAATCGCTGCTCGTCGATACGCCGGTACATGATGTCGATCGATCGATCGAGAATGTTGAAGCAACAATTTGCGATTTGAGTCCCCGTATGGACGCGAGAATAGCCGACTCCGACAAGCTTCCGTATTCCTGTAGCGCTATTGGGAATAGCGTTTCGGCGGCGAGTGGCGCGTATCAGGACAGTTCCGAGGGCGACGGGGTTGAGTCGCAAGCCCGCCGCCCAGTCGGCGGCGGCGTAAAGCGCGTATTTGATGTTGTCGCGGCTCTCGCGGCTATCGCGGCTTTGCTGCCGATGTTTGCGATTCTCTGCCTCGTAGTGCGTTCGCAATGCCCCGGACCAATCCTATTCCGCCAGCGCCGAATCGGCTTTGGTGGTCGGGAATTTACCTGCCTCAAATTCCGCACTATGGCGGTCGACGCCGAGCGTGCGCTACGGGAATATCTGGCGAATAACGAAGATGCACGACGGGAATGGGAGACGACGTACAAACTTCGCAACGATCCGCGCATCACGGCGTTCGGCCGGTTTCTTCGCCGCTCTAGCCTCGACGAATTACCGCAATTCTTCAACGTGCTCATGGGACACATGAGCATTGTCGGACCGCGACCGATTGTTGCTGAGGAAATCCCTCTATACCGGGAGCATTTCGACGATTATGCCAACGCCCGGCCGGGCCTGACGGGGTTGTGGCAGGTCAGTGGCCGCAACACAACAAGCTATCCGCAGCGCGTAGCCTACGACGTGGCATATCTGCGCAATTGGTCGTTCATTCGCGACATACGCATCATACTCGCCACCGTCACGCATATCTGGGAAGGTAACGGCGCCTACTAAAGTGCGACCTTCCCCTGCGCTGACGCGCGCGCATAAGCCCCGAGTGGAAACGGCGCTGCGTTTTCGGCCAACCTAAGGCGCGCAAAAAAGCTTGCCACCACCCGCGGCCAGGTTTCACCAACGGTAAGCAACCCGACCATTCGCGTGACGCGTGCGCAGTTTGGACGCACTGGCCAATTTTGCTTCGATCGGGTATGTGAACAATGGGCGTCGGGCTCAGACTGTCATAGCTAGGTTGCGTCGCGAGGGTTCCGACGGGCGGAGAGACCCATGTACGCTGTAGGGCGTAACGGTAAGCGCGTAGCAATTTCTGCTCTCATTGCTTTGTTTGCTGTCGTTTTTGCCGCAGATGCCGCGTCGGCCCAAGCGCAGGTGGCAGTGCCGCCGCGAAGGCCGGCTCCACCGCAGGCGCTGGTGCGGCCGACACCGGCCGCCCCAAGCGAGGCAACGCCCGCCCCTGCCGGGCCGGTTGTCGCCGAGGTTACCGGCTTCCGATCCGCCCGTTTCGGTATGACTGAGGCGCAAGTGCGCGCCGCTATCGAAAAAGACCTGAGAGCAAGACCGGACGAAATCCGATCGGACGAGAACAAGGCCGAACAGACCCAAGTGCTCGACGTACGGGCGGCCGACGTGCTGCCCGGAGGCGGAACGGCCAACGTCTCCTATGTGTTCGGCTTCAAGTCAAAGACGCTCATTCAGGTCGGCCTATCGTGGTCGAAAGCGACCGACGAAAAGATGACACCGGAGCAACTGTTCTCGAACGGCAACGTTCTGCGTTCGCATTTCCTTGAAGCTGGCTACAAGCCCGATACGATCTCCACCAACATGCCGGTCAGTGGCGGCCTTCTCCTGTTCCGCGGCAGCGACGCACACGAGCGCACCACGGTGCTGGTCCTGCAGGGGACTTTCAGCCAGGGCGAGAACAATCAGCGGGTCCTGACACCCACTGCCCTGCTCCTCTTCTATATTGCAGACGCGAAAAGCCCCGACGTGTACCGGCTACCGCCGGGCTCGTTCTAGCGATCGTTCCAATTCAGAGGTCCGTTCTGGCGCAGATGCTAATTCTGCCGCACGGAAACATTTTGTCCGTTGCTTTTTTGCTGCAGTACTGGCGATCCTCGGTGAAGATATACTTTGGCCTTTAACCCATTGCTTTGACATGGGTAATTCGTTGTTGTCCCCGTAGTTATCATTACTCTTATACCGCTCGGCGGTTGCTCAACAATCAGAGCAAGAAGCCATGCCATTGAATTAGTGTTGCTTATTCGGTGAGCGAGTGCGCCAGCCGTCCCTCTGCGCTTGCGCGGAGGTTTGTCAGTGCGCGTGAGGAGAGTCCGTTGCGTATTGCGCAAGCTTTAAGCGTTGGGCGTGGGGTTGGGGGTGTTGGTACCTGCCGCAACAGTTGCGCACCGGTTTGCAACCGTGCGCCAGCGTTGGCTGCGATTCGCGGCGCGGCAGACGATTCTTAAATGCAACAGCAAACGAACTGACTCCGCCGGCCGCGCCCCCACGCGGTGGCTAACATTATTTGCTGCGCTCTCTGCCTCGACGCTCGCCGCGGCGTCAGCGCAGGCGCAGACAACAATTTCCGCCGGCCAATCATACACAAGCTCCGCCGTCGGCGCGGCCACTGTGACTTTTGACGGTGGCACGCTGAGCGCAGATGTCATCGCCACTTCGCTGAGCCAATCTATTTTGATCGATGCGAACGGCGGGACAGTCGACACCAACACATATACCCTCACACTCAGCGGTGTAATTGCAAACACCGGGAGCGGGATGCCCGGTGGTCTGACGATCCTCGATAGTGCCGGTGGCGGCACGCTGACGCTGACGAATGCCAACACTTACACCGGCACAACAATCATCGGCGATGGCACTCACAGCGTTACGTTGGCGCTGTCAGGCACCGGCAGCATTGCTAATTCGAGTACAGTTGCGATTGCGACCGGCGGTACCTTCGACATCTCGCAGACGACAAATGGCGCCTCGATCGCGACGCTGGCGGATAGTGCTACGGGTCAAGCCGGCAACGTCAATCTCGGCGGCGCCAATCAAACACTGACCATCACCGGTGGCTCGACGACGTTCTCGGGCTCGATCCAAGACGGCGGCATCGGCAACGGCACTGGCGGCAACCTGGCGATCGCCGGCGGCACGCAGACGCTGGCCGGTGTCAACACCTATACGGGTGCGACGACAATCGTTCCTGATCCGACTTCCGGCACGGCGACCCTGGCGCTGTACGGCTCAGGCTCGATCGCCACTTCGAGCGGGATTTATATTGCGACCGGCGGCACGTTCGATATTTCAGGCGTAATCAGTCCCCTGAATCTGAGCGGCTCGGGAATTCCGTTCAGCTTGGTCGGAACGACAGTCAATTCGCTGCAGGGTAGCGGCGGCACCGTCTATCTCGGCGGCAATGCGCTTGACGTTAATGTGACTTCCGGCACCTCGCCTTTCGGCGGCACCATCACCGGCATTGCGACGCCGCTCAGCTGCATGAGCGGCTGTCCTTCGCAGGGTGTCTCGCTCATCAAGAGCGGCAATGGCACGCTCACGCTCACTGGAGCCAACAATTACTCAGGTTACACGGGAATCGTCGGCGGCACGCTGGCACTGTCAGGCAGCGGGGCAATCAGCAACTCCGCCGGCGTTGCGATCTTTCCCAATACGATTTTTGATATTTCTGGTCTATCGAATAGTGGCGCGCCCGCAAGTACGACGGTTCAGTCGATCCAAACTGCCGGGAACAGCAACGTTGGCGGCACTCTTCTCCTCGGCAGTAACACACTCGTCGTGGAAACAAGCGGGGGCAGCGGAAATAACGGCAGCCAATTTGGCGGTGTCATCGCCGATTGCGTGAGCGGCAGTATTCAGTGCCTTGGCAACGGAATAAACGGAAATTTTGGCGGCTCGCTGACGGTCGCCGGCACTGGAACGCTCCAACTCGCCGACACCAACACCTATACGGGCGCCACCACGATCAACACTGGCGCCACGCTGCAATTGTCGGCGCAATATCCAAACTGCAACGGCAATTGCTCGCCGGTCGCGAATGGCAGCGTCGCCGCATCGAGTGGCGTAATCATCAATGGCACCGGCACCTTCGACATTTCTGGACTGCAGAATCTCAGCAATACCTCGACGAGTTATTTGCCAGCCGCCACGACCGTAGCTGCGATGACGGATGACGGCCACGGCGCAGGCAGCATCTATCTCGGCAGCAATACGCTGATCATCGGCGATGCGCGTAACCTGAACTCGTCGTTCAGCGGCGTGATCTCCGATTGCGGTACCGGCGGCAACTTGTGTGCCGCTGCTCAGAATTGCAACAACTGCGGCGGTGGGCCAACGGGTGGCTCCCTTGTCAAAGACGGCACCGGGACGCTGACGCTGTCAGGAC
>JBAUYV010000150.1:0-8537 GCA_049584975.1 Xanthobacteraceae bacterium
ACCTCGTCAACGAAGCGGCCTTGATGGCGGCGCGGCGCAACAAGCGCATGGTCACCCAGGTCGAGTTCGAGGACGCCAAGGACAAGGTGATGATGGGCGCCGAGCGCAAGTCGCTGGTGATGACGGACGAGGAGAAGCTCCTCACCGCCTATCACGAAGGCGGCCACGCCATCGTCGCGCTCAACGTCAAGGCGACCGATCCGGTGCACAAGGCAACGATTATCCCGCGCGGCCGCGCGCTCGGCATGGTCATGCAGTTGCCGGAGCGCGATAAGCTGTCCATGAGCCTCGAACAGATGACCTCGAGGCTTGCCATCATGATGGGCGGCCGCGTCGCTGAAGAACTGGTCTTCGGCCGCGAGCGCGTGACCTCGGGCGCGGCGTCGGACATCGAGCAGGCGACCAAGCTTGCGCGCATGATGGTGACGCGCTGGGGCCTGTCCGATGCGCTCGGCACCGTCGCGTATGGTGAGAACCAGGAAGAGGTATTCCTCGGCTATTCGGTGGCGCGCCAGCAGAACATTTCCGAATCGACCGTGCAGAAGATCGACGCCGAGATCAGGCGCCTGGTCGAGGCCGGCTTTGCGGAGGCGCAGCACATTCTTACGGAGAAGCGCGCCGATCTGGAGACGCTCGCCAGAGGGCTACTGGAGTTCGAGACGCTCAGCGGCGACGAGATCAAAGACCTGCTCTTGGGCAAGAAGCCGAACCGCGAGTCGGTGATCGAGCCGTCTGCGCCGCGCACCTCGACGGTGCCAACGGCGGGCACCGGCCGCAACCGCCCGCGCCCCGAGCTGGGCCCGCCGGAGCCGCAGCCGGGATAAGCGGTGCTCGCTTGGTGCTGTCATTGCGGGAGAATCTGGGGCTGCCGGTGCCGCAGGTGGGCGCATGGCGCACAACGCAGGCGCCGGTGAGCTAAACCGAGAACATTTAGCTCGGCGGCTACGGCGGTCCGATGACCGAAGCCTCGAACACCGCCCCGTCGGGCGATGACGCTAACTGCAGCACCACGTTTTTCGGCGCCAAATTCTCGATCCGGTACATTTCCAGACGGAAGCTCGGCGATGCTTGATCGATAAGGTTCGTAAGGGTCACGGCGTTCGCAGCCGCGGCCATGAAGTCGTCGCGTGGCGGCTTGGGGTCGATGAAACCTACCTCACAGGTCGTCTTGCCGTGGGGACCGATGCCGGTCGAAACCGTGTAGGACTGGCTGTTCTGCCTGACCAGCCATATGCCATCCACCTTCAGCGGGCCCTTTTCCGGAACGGTTGGATCAAGCATTGAGGTCCAGTCGCGCTGCTTGGCGAGCTGCGCCACGGCGGCGAGGTTGTCGGCGGAGTCCTGGCACGTCGTCAGGAGGAAATTGACCGCGGTCTGTACGTCGTTTGGGATCGGTGCTGCCGCGCAAAGCGCAGCCCCAGCTATAAGTGCCGCGATCGATAGGACATCGATAAGACTAGCACGCATAAACGTCCCCCACTTGGTCTCAAGTGAGGATTAGTCGCGTGTCCCGTCTGTGAGGTTCAGGCGCGTCGGGGTCTTTTTTGCAACCCGAGGCGGCCCGCGATGATGTTGTCGACCATACGTTTCGGCAATGCGTTGGCCACAAGGGTCTCGATCGGATCCGGCGTCACAGTGTAGCGGGCCTTCGGTCGCGCCGCCGTGAGGGCGGTCTTCACCGTCTCGCCCAGCCGCTCCGGCGGCAGGCCTCTCCTGCCGTTGGTGATCATGTGGACCTTGAGCTTGGCGAGGGCAGGTGCGTACGGCGTATCGGCGAATGCCGCGATGTTGATGGCATGCGGCCGGTCCCACATGGACGTCGCCACTGTCCCGGGGGCGACAACGATCACGTCGATGCCGAAGGGAATGAGTTCGCGGCGCAGCGATTCCGACATTCCTTCGAGGGCGAATTTCGACGCGTTATAGGCGCCGAGAAACGGCGACGCATTCTTCCCGCCAGCCGAGGAGATCATCACGATGCGTCCCGGCGCCTTTGCGCGTGCGATCGGCGCCGAGTAGCGGCGCGAAGGCTTGGATCACAATCAGTTGGCCGGTGAGGTTGACGGCAATCTGCTGCTTGAAGTCTTCTATCTTTTGATAGAGTAGGGGTCCCGGCACCGCGATGCCGGCATTGTTGACGAGCCCGAACAAGGTCTCGCCACGCAGCGCCGCCTCAACTTGCTTCGCCGCAGCGGCGACGGCTGCTTCGTTCGTCACATCGAAAATCAGCGGCGTGAAGTTTGGGCCGAGTTCCTGCGCCAGACGTTCGGCGTCAGTCTGCTTGCGCACGCTGCCGAATACGCGGAAGCCGCTCGCGGTCAGAACTTTGGCGCAGCCCCAGCCGATGCCGGTGGACGCGCCCGTGACGACGACTGACTTCATGCTAAGGCCTCTTGCGAAAGCTCAGTTTAGGCGCAGCTCCGTGATGTGCTTGGGATCGGGCTTAAGCTCGCCTTTCTCGACGCGTTTGACGATGTCGACCAGCACGGCGTTGGCGCGGGCGCTGATGCCGACCTTCTCACCCTCGCGCACCACCAGGCCGTTGAGAAATTCGATCTCGGTGCGGCGGCCCTTCTCCATGTCCTGTCCCATGGATGGCTTTTGCCCTGCAGCGGTGCGGCCCGCGTCCTTGAAACGCTGCTCGTCGCAAATCCGCATCGCTGCCTCGTCGCCTTCGCCGGCGCGTGCAATCGTTTCAGGCTCGATGTGCAGAATTTCTTCGAGCTGATAACCGTGCGCCTGTCCGACCCGGATGGCTTCCGAGCCGAGCCGCGTCGAGAAGCGACGGATCGGATCGATCTTGAGCATGTCGCCGCCGCCGAGGCCGGTGCAGGCGGAAAGCCCATTCGCCATCGCATTGGCGACGAGTTTCGACCAGCGCTCGCCCCAGAGGTTGTCCGTGACCTTGGCGCTGTCGGCATAGGCTACGAGCCGGCAAACCTCCTCGGCGCGCTTGGTGATGCGGCCGTGCACCTCGCCGGCGCGAAAGACGGTGTGCGCCGCGCCGTGCTTGGCGGCGCCGCGGTGAATGTGGCCGGGCTCCGGCAGGTTCACCGTGATGCTGGAGGCGACACACCCAAGCGTTTTGCCCCAGCCAACGACGCCGGCGATAGTCTCTTCGTTCATGCAATTCTGCAGCGACACCACATAGGCGTCGGGCGCCAGGTATTGCTTGATCAGCATCGCCGCCCAGGCCGTGTCGTAGGACTTCATGCAGACGAAGGCGATGTCGGCCGGCTTCTCCTTGGCGAGTTGTTGCGCGTCGGTCACGTGCAGCGCGCGCACCGGCACGGTGAATTCCGGTTCCTTCATGGCATGGGTCACGCGCAGGCCGTGTTTGCGCATGTGCTCGACATGCGCGGGCCAGGGGTCAATGAAGGTCACGTCCTCGCCGGCCTGCACCATGTGGGCGCCGGCGTAGCCGCCGACCGCACCAGCCCCCACAAAGACGATCTTGCGGCCCATGTTTCCTCCAGGTCTGTGGGGATTGGGCGCGGCGCGCGCCTGTCCACTGATTTTGGCCTATCTACGTGGCTTGCGTGTTTAATGGAAGCCGCTTTTGGGCGATACTGATTTTCATGAAAAACTTCGCTCGGACCTTGATTGCCGCATGTGTCGTGATCGCCGCGGCGGCGCTCCTGATGTGCACCATGTCTGCGCCGGCCGCGGCCGCCGACGAAACTTTTGGCATGCGCCAATACGTCGATTCCAAATATCATTTTTCGTTCTGGTACCCGCGAGCATTGCAGGTAACGGCGACGACCGGCCGGGACCGGAGAAGTTTCCCGGGCGGAATAAACGTCAAGACGTTGGAAGTCGGCGAGCCGGGCGCCATATCGGTCAGCGTCGTCGTTTCGCCCAAGCAGACGATCACCGACGAACCCAACGGTCACGCGGCTCCGATCGGGCAGACCAAATATTTCTATGACGCCGCGGCGGATCGGTGGATGGTCGCCTTTCCGGAAGGCGACAGTCCCTTTGGCGGAGGCGGTCCCAGGCCCGCCGACGTGTCCAAAAAGACGATCGGCGGGCTGCCGATGCTTCCCAGCGGCGCGCGCTTCGACGCAACCATCATCCCGCTGTCGACGGCGCTGTTCCTTGTCGTCAAGGACGGCGGCGGCAGCGCCTTCACGCCGCAGCTTGCGAACACCGTTGCGCCGGCAGGCGCGCGCGTCAGTCCTGCGGCCCTATCGGCCGCGCTGAAAGCGGAAGCGGCCGCCTACGCCAAACAATAACGCCTTCGGCAGATTGGAGTTGGCCATGCTCTTGGACCATCGCACCTACACGCTTCGCCCCGGCACCCTCCGCAAGCAGCTTGAGCTTTACGAACAATACGGCCTCGGTCCGCAGAAGCGGCATTTCGGCGAGCCGCTTGCCTGGCTGGTTGCCGAAACCGGCGACGTCAACAGCTACGTCCACATCTGGGTCTACGAGGATTTCGCCGATCGCGCCAAGAAGCGCGCCGCTCTGTTCAAGGACCCCGAGTGGCTCGTTTATCTGGAAAAGAACGCGGCGGCCGGCTACCTCATCAAGCAGGAAAGCAAGTTAATGTCGCCGGCGCCCTTCGCGCCGATCAAGCGGTAGATTGCCTCGCTGAGGTAGCTCCCGCCACGCAGGGTGCTGGCGCTATTGCGCCAGCGGGGTCGGATTGTCGGCCGGCGGTTCGATTCCGAATGTGGCAGCGGTCATGCATGTCATCGAAAAGCTGCCGGTCGTTGCGACCAGAGCCACCATGCCCTCCAGCCCCATGGTCTTTTCGGCGGCGGCGTAGGCTTTGTCGCTCAGTCCCTTATTGGTCAGCAATTCGCTCGCAACCGCGAAGCAGGTTTGCTCGCGCGCATCGGTCAAGGCCGGAGTCTTGCGCGCGTTTATGGCGTCGATGACCGATTGATCGATGCCGACGGCAAGTGAGCGGCGCGCCTGCGCGAACCATGGATAGCGCGCATTCCAATGCCGGGCGACGACGAGGTTCACGATCTGCTGCTCGCGCTGGGACAGCGGGCCGGACGCCATGGAGTCCCGCAGGTTCTGGCAAGCCTCGAACAATTTTGGCAAACGGATGTAGGCATAATACGGGCCGCCCACGATGCCGCTCGATTTCTTGGCTGCGTCGTAGACCCGCACCTGTTCGGCGTTCATGTCGGCGCGGTCTATGATGGATATGCGGGCCATGTTCTCCCTCGCTCCCGGATTCCGTTTTTGCGGCGCAAGCGTAGCATCGGCTTTCGGATCGTGCGAGCCGCATATGGGAATGCCGCCCATTCCGCTGAGATGACCAATGCCGCTGCAAAACCGCGTCACGCCGTTCGGAGACTTGTCGGCCTCGTCCGCACGCGGGACGTTCATGGGCAATCGCGGCGGCCGCTTCCACACCGACGCACGGACGCTGACGGCGCGGCGCTGGGCATCGCGGCAATGGATTTGCTGCGTGCTCGATTTCAAGGGACGCCAGCGCGACGTGTGGGGCCGCTTCTACACCGAGCTGTTCTTCCTCGACGAGCCGACGGCGCTGGCGGCCGGACATCGGCCCTGCTTCGAGTGCCGCCGCAAGGAGGCGCAGGGTTTCGCTGCGATGTGGCAACAAGCGCGCAGGCTTCCCGCGCCGCCCAAAGCGGGCGAGATGGATGATGTGCTGCACGGCGAGCGCTTGCAGGGGCGCGCCAAGCGTCTGCACCGGCGCAACATCGATGCGTTGCCGGACGGCGCGTTCATTGCGCTGGACGAGGGGGCTTTCGCGGTTCGTGGCGATGGATTGTTGCGCTGGACACCGCAAGGTTACGACGGGCGCCGTCCGCGGCCGCGCGGCATCGCGGTCGACGTGCTTACACCGCCGGCGATTCTGGCGGTCCTGTCGGCCGGCTACGAGCCGCATTGGCACCCAAGCGCGAAGAACTGATCCGCGGCTCGCCGCGCGATCAATGCCCGGTTACGTGCGCCAGCAACGCATCAACATCGTTGGGCAGCTGATCGCCGCGCCAGGCGATGTACTGATCGGGGCGGATGAGCGCGAGGTTGTAGCCGTAAAGGGCGCGCGCTTCCGGCAAGGCCACGTCCAGGATCGTGAGCGGAATGCCGCGCGCACCCGCTGTCTGTTCCAAAGCCATCGTCTCCGCGGTTGCGTTGAGGCGCAGCAACGTGAAGCCGCGGCCAAGTCTATCAAACAAGGAACTGCCCATTTCGCGAATGCCGTCGAGCCATAGGTGCGGCGCCCGCCCGCCGGGAAGACTGGTCGGGACATATTCGTCGTAGGTCTCCGGGAATATTTCCGGCGGCGGCTCACCGTCGGCGACGATGATCGGCGATCCGTCATAGCGGCCGCCGATCTGCACGCCGACCGCATCCTTGTCCTCGTCGCGGTTAAAGTGGTTGTAACGGACATAGGTCAGCTTCGATGCCGCGGTGCGCGCCGCATCGCCCACTGGGCCATCCGCCTCGACCTCGTCCGGCACGACCGCATCGTGCATGCGCGAAGCGTATTTGCGCGACGCGCCGGTGTTGCGGTAGCCGATCGGCTTTCGTTCGGCCTCGTAGCTGTCGAGCAATCGCGGGCCGCCCCAGCCTTGGAGTACCGCTGCGATCTTCCAGGCGAGATTGGAGCTGTCGTCGATGCCGGTATTCATGCCGAAGCCGCCGGTCGGCGTGAAAAGGTGCGCGGCGTCGCCGGCAATGAAGATACGGCCGGCCTTGTAGCGCTCGGCCACCAAGGCCTGGCCGGCGTTCCACGGATGGTAGGCGAGAATTTCGACCGGGATGTCGGCGCCGATGGTGCGCTTGACCCAATCGGTGACTTCGTTGGTATCGACGTCGGTCTTGCCGCGTTCCGGCTTGATCAACATCATAAATTCATCGGCGCCGTTGAGCGCGAATATGACGCCGCGGGTATGCGGGTCCGGATTGACCGCCCAGTACATCCAGGCGCGGCGATGGCCGACGAACTTCGGATACAGGTCGGGGATACGCATGTAGATCGAGAAGAACTGGCCGGCCCAATACGCGTCCTTTTTCTGCACATCGCCTTCGTAGCCGATGCCCAGGGTCTTTCTGATGAAGCTTCTGCCGCCATCGCATGCGACCGCATACGCCGCTGCGCAGATGATTTCGTCCGCGCTATCGGTCCGGCGCGCGTGCAGGCGCACGCCGCCTTCATCCTGGGTAAACCAATCGACCTCCCAGCCGAAGCGGACGTCGATGCTCGCAAGCTCGCGCACGCGTTCGAGCAGGTAACGCTCCACGTACATCTGGTTGACGTGAAACATCGGCTCCGGGAGCTGGTCGGTTACCGGCATCTGCCGGCGCATGGCGATGCGCTCGTCCCGGGTCGGCATGGGAAAGCGATAGATCTCCTGCGCGTTCAGCCGCGTGAAATAGGCCTGATCGAACGGGTGATCACCGGGAAGGCCGAGGCGCCGCACCTCGTCGGAAAAGCCGAGGCGGCGATAAAGCTCCATGGCGATTATCCGGGAGTTGACAAAGGTAGGTCGCCGGATATAGGACAAAGCTGGCGTGACAGGCTGGCTGGTTATGGATGGGAGCCGACGACGAGCAGAACGTCGGCTATGTCCGGAACAGGGTCTTGTCGCAGGGTTGCATTAAACTCAATCCCCAATGCGCTTCGAAGCGTCACTTGGATTGAGCCAGCATATGATGGCTGGCTCAACCAATCTGGATTGCGCACAATTATCCATTGTCCTGGAACCCCGAACGACATTGCGCCTGGACCCTCCTTTGCGTCATATCCAGCGGCGGCGAGCGCATCAATCAATTGCTTCGCGAATCTCTGGGCTTCCTCGTCAAACATCTTCCAGACGACGGTAACGGGCCCCTTGGGCTGTGTTCGTGACAGATCAATTATTGCCTGCTTTTGCGCTGGCGTAATCATTCGCGGCTGTCTGGCGGCAATTTCTCGTTCTAGCGACAACTGCAATTCCGCCGCTCGCTCATTTGCTTTTGCAGCGCTTTCTGTGGCTTGTGCTGCCTCTTTCTCTAGACCAGCTGCCCGCTCGTTTGCTTGGGCTGTATCATGCTGAATGCGCGCCATATCCTCATCGTGGCGCTTGTCTTTGGCATCTTGCTCAATAGCGGAAAGTTCGTCCTTTCGCTCGCCGTACCGATGGGAGGCAACCTCAGCTACGCCCAAACCGATCAGGCACGCGATACTGGCCCAAAAATAGAAGCCACTCCACCATCCAAGTGCTTGCGACAGAATCCCATCCAGGTATCCAACTCATGACGATCTTCCTGAGATGTTATTTATTGCTGGAATTGCCTTTCTAATTGGCTTCAAAATCGCAGCTCGGATGGGTCAGCGCCATTTGGAACGACAACGGAAGATTTGGCACAAATGATCACCCCTCCCATGGCACGAAAAGCTCCAATTGCTCCGGTTCAGGCTCGCTGGCATCGTTTGTCTCCAACTGATGGGGTGGATGGCCCCCTGACGGCATCTAGGTGCCAAAATGGTGGTCGTCAAAGATCACCAGCAACGGGAGCCACCCATGGGCGATATTACAACGATTGGTCTTGATCTCGCAAAGAAC
>JBAUYV010000151.1:0-2019 GCA_049584975.1 Xanthobacteraceae bacterium
CCAGTGGATCTCGCCGGGCGATGGCGGCTCGCCGCCTCACCGGGCGGCGCCTGCTTCATGAATTTCACCGACAGCGCGGGCCCCCCGGCCGCCTTCCCGGCGCCCCCGGGCGCGCCCCCGCCTCCGCCCGCTCCTGGGCCTGCGCTCGGGCCCGCACTTGGGCCCGCATTCCCGCTCCAAGGGACCATCGCGCCCGAGGGCGGCTGCCCCGGCAACTTCTTTACCAGCCGCAAGTGGACGTTTGAGCATGGCATGCTGATCATCCGCGACTTCAAGAACCAGCCGCTGGCGCAACTGTCTTATTCCATCGACCACTTCGAGGGACAGGACGCGAGCGGCAAACTCACGCTGTCGAGATAGCAGGAAGGACAAAAGGATTTCTCATGGCCGAATATGACCTCTATTGCTTCGCGCAATCGGGCAACGCCTATCGGGCCGCGTTGATGCTCAATCTGATCGGCGCCAATTGGCGGCCGCTGTTCGTCGATTTTTTCGCCAAAGGCGTACAGCGCACGCCTGAGTATCGCGAGAACGTCAACGAAATGGGCGAAGTTCCGGTGCTCGTGCACGGAGCAAAGAAACTCACGCAGTCAGGCGTGATCCTGACGTATTTGGCAGAGCGCTCCAAAAAATTCCTGCCGCGCGGCGATGATGAGCGGCTCGAAGCGCTGCGCTGGATCATCTTCGACAATCAGAAGGTCAACGGCTTTCTTGGTCCGTACCGCTTCCTACGCAACTTTGCCAAGCCGGCGGGGCATCCCGCGGTGCTCGAATTCCTCAAGGGCCGCATCGACAGCAACCTCGCCATTCTCGACAAGCGCCTGTCGGGCCGCGCCTACATTCTTGGCTCGGAGCCGACCATCGCCGACCTGTCGCTGGTGGCCTATCTCTACTATCCGGCCGAGGAATTCGGCTTCAACATCGCCGCCGAGCGCAAGAACATCGCCGCCTGGCTCGATCGCGTCAAAGCCTTGCCCGGCTGGGCGCATCCCTATGACTTGATGCCGGGTCACCCGTTGCCGAAGTGAACCGCTTCGATCCTGACGCTGCCACAATGCCTTTCAATCTTTTGAAAATCCTCGTTATCGCTCCTTTCGGGTTATTTTGCCGCCATCAAATTCAAAATCATCTAGTGATTGCTCAGGCAGGTTTGCAGCGTCTAGCATCCCTTTCAACGACCAGCGGCAATACAACCTCAAAAGAGTTGGCACGCCAATCTTCGGGCGTCCAAGTCGATTTGTAATGAAATCATAGCGATACGCTCGATAAGCTTGGCTCGTGTGCTAATTTTTCGCGCGAACGCATCGGCTGTCAGTTGGTCCGCCTTTTTCCTTGCTGCTAAAGCGGCGTTGGCGGCATCGCGCTCCGTCGCAGCTTGCTCGGCCGCAGCGATAGCCTTGCTCGTTTCTTTGCGAAGTTGGCGCTGCGTCTCAAGATGACGCGCCCTTTGCTGCTGGAGCCCACGCTCATATTCTTGTCGTTCCTCTGCGACGGTGGCTTCGCGCATTGCCTCGAAAAGACGCTCGGCATTCTCAGTGGTCACCACTGTTTCATCGTTGAGTGTTTCATCGGCCATCCTACGGACACTTCGCTGATCCTGAAGCAGCAACTCGAATTGTTCAATTTTGTCCGGAGTAACCTCCCGCAGCTTCGCTGCCACTGCATCGCGAACCTCCATGCGGACTCGGAGGACACGCTCACACACGGCCATAAGATGTCCCCGAGGGATTTGCTCGGCGGCTCCTAATCCCGTGCGTAACCAGGCAATCGTAGCTAGTTCGCGCTGATGAATAACTGGGCCCTCCTGTCGCGGACTAATAAGCCGCGCATCAATGCAATATTTGCGCGACTCTCTAACAAAAGTCGGATTACGTGTTACCAGAACATACCCACACCGGAACAAATCGCTATTGTGCTTACCCGCTCGCAAACGCATCAATAGAGCCATACAGGTTGTGTCATGCTCTCTTGGGTGCACGTCTTCGACCCAATACACGGACGAAAAGAAGTCTTCATACC
>JBAUYV010000152.1:0-19945 GCA_049584975.1 Xanthobacteraceae bacterium
GCCCTAAGCGACCCGTTTTTTTGCCTAGCCGTACCGAGTTCAGCGCGGGACAGAAATGCTGGAAAGTTGAAGTTCGTTCGGCGTCGGCATAAATTGCTGTCATGAATGATCGGCCCATCGATAAAATTCGCAATTCTGCCCTCACTATGACCCTGCCGGCGGACACAGGCGGCATTACCCATATGGGCGAGATCAACGGCGCGCTGCACGTAATCGGAGGTTCTGCCATCTACCGCATGCAGCTCGCGGATGAGATCGACCCGGAACGCACGAACATTGCCATACCCAACACGCACCAAAAGGTTCTGTCCTATGGAACGGACTTTCCCTATGTCCGGCAAACTTTGATGACGGCACGGCGGCTTTTCAGCAACAAGGTGCTGGGGCCTGCCTTCGATTACAAAACCGGCATCAATTTATCTTTCGAGGCGCTGCAAGATTTAGCAGCGATGCACGACATCCGTAAGGATGTACGCGCCCGGTTCGACAAGATAGCAGAAGACCTTAAAAATCTTGCCGTAGAGCGGCGCTCCATGACAGTGCCATCGATGGGTGATGTTCGAGGCGGAACCAAAGCTTTTCTGCAAAAAGCCGATCACATCGCGGTCGCCTTGTTCAACATCGCCAAACTTTTCTATGGAGATGAAATCGGCCCGCGCTGGTTTGCATCCCTGCACAAATTGGCAAGCGAGAAATACGGCGACAATGATGGGTTCACCAAAGTTCTGAACGCGGCGCTGCCGTTCCTACAATTCGTGCGCAACGCCCGCAATGCCGTGGAACATCCCGATCAGACCAAAAGTGTCAAAGTTACCGATATTGCTCTTCTGCCGAGCGGCGAGCTTAACCCGCCCTCCATCGAGGTCATTCACCCGGAAACGCCGCAACCCTCGGTGCCTTTGCTTACCCTGATGGAGCATGTTGCCGACCAGCTCGCTACCGCTTTCGAGGTCATGCTCGCGCATCTTTGCGGTGCGAATCTCCACCCCTTCGCGGGAATGCCGCTCGGCGTTATCGAATATGACAAGAACCAGCAGAAAGCGTTCAAGTGCCGCTACGGGTACGCAAGCCGGATGGGCAATCAGATTGTTCCATTCGGTTAAGAAACTGCACGCGATATCGCCTCGGGTGTAGCGCCCGTCACGTCGTCAGCCGTGAAATTGTGCTTTTGCCGACGTCGTAGCTACGGGCAAGGTCGGCAAGCGTCGCTCCCTGCGACCGTCGCCGCCGTGCTTCAGCTTTCTGCGCGTCGGTGAGTTTCGAGGGTCCGCCCATGTGCTGCCCGCGCTTCTGCGCCCGGCTGCGGCCCTCAGCGGTGCGGGTGCGGATAAGATCGCGCTCCACGTCGGCCAAGCCGCCGAGCACGGCGATCATCAGTCGCCCGGTGCTGGTGCCGGTGTCGGCCCACGGCTCGGCAAGCGAACGGAATTGCGCGTTGGCGTCCACGATCTGCTTGACGATGGCGAACAGGTCAAAGGTGCTGCGGGCAAGGCGGTCAATCCGCGTCACCGTCACCACGTCGCCGGGGGCGAGGGCCTTCAGCATTTTGAGAAGTTCGCGCCGGTCGGCCCGCGCGCCGGTCACCTTCTCGCGGTAAATCTTGGCGGTGCATCCGGCGGCGCGTAGCTGCTCAAGCTGGCTGTCGAGCGTCTGCCCCACGGTGCTGACGCGGGCATAGCCGAAACGGCGATTTTGCGGGTGAGTTTCGGTCATAAGTTACGGGAAGCGTAAGCCCTTGATCGGGCAGGGGCAAGCAAATTTCCCGAATATCTTGATTTTCGCAACATGCGGTGCCGTGGCAAATGCCCTGATAAGATGAACATAAAGCGCGACGCAGCCGGGAGGTAAGCTTAGCCAAGGGTCGCTCGAAATTTGCGGAGGTTCGAGATGCGCAGACCAATTTTCGTAGGAGACAAGGAACTGAACGAAGCGCACCGACGCGTTGGCGCGATTGTAAGCGCTTGCGCTGAACTGGAGCACGCCGTCGCCTATTTACAGTGGCAATTGACGGCCTTCTCGTTTGACTCGATTAATCCTATGATTTCACAATCAGATCGTCAGAAAGCACTTCGAACGCAGCGCGAAGCTTGGAATAAGTACGCCCGGCTGGACACACGGCTGAATTTGGCGACGAAGGCCTTTGACGCCGAACCGGTCATGTCGCGCGCGGAGGGAGATCAGCCCCTTAACAGCCCGTTGCTGAAGTCCTGCTTTGATCAGCTGAGGTCGGCGGAGACGACCATGACCGGGATGGCGAATTGATCACGACACGCGGCGACAAGGATGATCGCCGCAGCCTCCTCGGTGGAGACGAAAAACAGGTAGGCCAGCCCACGGGCAGCCGCCTCTCTCGGGGTCCCGGCCCCGATCAGCAGCCGCATCAGGATGCCGAGATTGTGGCCGGCGAGGTGGACCAGATAGCGTTTGTGGACATTTTCGCGTCCGCGCAGCCAGGTCCGCCGCATGCCGCCGCGGTCGAGATTGTGGGCGAACGAAGCACCGATGCAACAAGCAGCCAGGATTGCCGTGAAACAATGTGCATCCAAATTTGCTCAAACATTGGACGTGGTGCACGAATACCCCAAAACGATAATGAAATACTGTTACGACCCCATTAATTACACTGGGTCGCTGTTCATCAATAAAACTCAACGAATGGGAATTATCAGGTTGACGTAGCATGCGCGATCATGTAGGATAGCCTGAGAGTTGAAAGGCAGTCCGACATGGCGCGCGACAAGATCGATCTTCGCAACCCGATTTTCAATAATGACAACGCCGCGCGCGAGTATCTGGAAACCGTGTTGTGGCCGCAGGGTCCGGTTTGTCCGCGCTGTGGCGTCATGGGCGATCGGATCAGGAAGCTGGCAGGCAAGAGCACGCGGCCTGGCGTCTACAACTGCAAAGATTGCCGCAAGCCGTTTTCCGTCACGGTTGGCACCGTTATGGAGCGCTCGCATATCCCGCTGTCGAAATGGGTTCTGGCGACGCGTTTGATGGCGGCCAGCAAGAAAGGCATGTCGGCGCATCAACTGCACCGGATGCTCGATACCAGCTACGAAGCCGCGTGGTTCCTTTTCCATCGGCTTCGCGAGGCTGCTGGCGATCCATCGCCCGCGCCGATCGGCGGCGAAGGCAAGGTGGTCGAAATTGACGAGACGTACATCGGCGGCAAGGAAGCCAACAAACACGCCAGCAAGCGGCGTCATGCGGGGCGCGGGCCGGTCGGCAAGATGGCCGTTGTTGCGCTCGTCGAGCGCGATGGCGAGACGCGCAGCTTTCATGTCGCGAACGTGACCGCGAAGACGCTCCGGCCGATTATCGTCAAGCACGCGAGCCGCAAGTCCTACATGATGACGGATGAGGCGGCGGTCTATCCCTCGATCGGCGCCGAGTTCGCCGGGCATGGCACCGTCAACCATGGGGCCGAGGAATATGTGCGGACGGCGGCTTTCACCATACCAACACGGTTGAAAGCCATTTCGCGCTGCTGAAGCGCGGGGTGTACGGTGAGGTGGACCCCGATCGTGAGACAGCCGGAGCCGTCTTCTAGTCTAAGGTGTAGTCCAGCCGATTTCAGTCCCGGCTCCGATCGCGCTTGGCGCGACGGTCGTGGCTTCGTTTCTCTTTTCCTCCTCGTCAACATCGATCCTGTGGTTGGCGATTGCGCCGGTGGGGATGTGGGCGAAGGCGCAGCCGGTCGGCGAAGCCGATCGTCCACATATCCACGGGCATTCTGCTTGGTAGGCCTGGCGCGGCGTGCGATAGCCCAAGCTCTGGTGCTGGCGCTCCTCATTATAAAAGCTGAGCCAGGAGCCGATGCCGGCCTTGGCATCGGCGACGCTGGCATAGGCGTTGAGATAGACCTCCTCGTATTTGAGGCTGCGCCATAGCCGTTCGACGAAGATGTTGTCCATGCAGCGGCCCTTGCCATCCATGCTGATCGTGATCTCGTGGCGCTTCAGGGTTCCGGTGAAGTCGTCACTGGTGAACTGGCTGCCCTGGTCGGTATTGAAAATCTCCGGCGGGCCATAGCGGGAAAGCGCTTCCTCGAGCGCCTCGACACAGAACTCCGCGCCGAGCGTGTTCGACACCCGCCACGCCAGCGCCGCACGGCTCACCCAGTCCATGATCACCACCAGGTAGAGGAAGCCTTTGGCCATTGGGATGTAGGTGACGTCCGAGCACCAGACCTGATTGACCCGCTCGATCGCGATCCCGCCGAGCAGGTAGGGGTAGATTTTGTGGGCCACCGCCGGCTTGCTCGTGTTCGGCCGCTGGTAGATCGCCACCAAGCCGGCGAGCCGCATCAGGCGCTGCACCCGTTTGCGGTTGACGACATGGCCCTGGGTCGCCAACCAGGCTGCCATCCGACGCGAGCCGTAGTACGGTCGCGCCAAGTACTGCCGATCGATCAGCGCCATGATCATGCAGTCCGCCTCGCTGACCGCGGACAGCCAGCGGTAGACCGAAGCACGGGAGATCGCCAGCAGTCGGCATTGTCGCGATACCGGCAGCGCCGGGGCCTCGCGCGCGACCAGAGCGCGCCGTTCCGCCCGGCTCATTTGCCGAGCTTTCGTGACAAAAAATCGTTTTCGAGCTTCAGCTGGCCGATCTGTCGGTACAAAAGATCGAATTGCGCCGTGCTAGCCGCGTCCTCCGCCGCGCCGCCGCCTTCGAAAACGCCCGCCGCGCCGTCCAGCAGTTGCTTCTTCCATGCGTAAATCTGATTCGGATGAACCCCGTACGTGCTCGCCAACTCGGCGACAGTCCGGTCGCCTTTGATCGCCGCCAGCGCTACCTTGGCCTTGAACGCCGCCCCGTGCTTCTTGCATGTCTGCTTCATGTCCTGCTCCCGCGCCATCGGCGCTTCCTAGGGGCAGGGCTCCACCTTGACCAACTGTCTCATTTTCGGGTCCACCTCACGGCACCTTCCACAACATTAGCGAGGCGCACCTATCGCGGTATCTGGCCGAGTTCGATTTCCGGGCCAACACGCGCGACATGACGGACGGGGAACGGGCAGCCGCTCTGCTCGCGGCAGCGAGGGGCAAGCGGCTCTTGTACCGACAGCCTGACTAAGCCGAGAACGGCTGGGCAGCGCCTCCGCGCTTTCCTGCGCTGGCGCGCTTGCCGCGAGTCCGAGTAGCCTTCTTTCCCTTCGCGCGCCGCACCTGCTCCGCAAGCTCGGCGCGCGATTGGGGAGGCGTCTTCAGCAGCTTTAGCAACAGCATATCCATGCGCTGCGCAACCTGATCGTCGTCGCTTCCCTGGTCGCTCATACAGGGAAGGATAGCATGGCGCGCATTCGTCCGATCCAAAATTGGATGCCAATCCTGCACGAACTTTTAGGCCAGAATGAGCGCGCCGCCGCCATTATCGGAGGCGCATCATTGAAAATAATTTGGCACTGGCGATTATGTCAAGGTTGCGGCCATTAAATGGAGCGCAAGAAGACGACCTGTTTGGATCGGAGCAGGCTCCGTTTTCTACCCTTCATGGCAAAATACATATCGGGTTTTCTCTATATCTATACTCAAAGACGGCCAGAGATGATCTTTTGATTTTGAAAACGATCAGAAATCGTTTCGCTCATCGGTTGGATATTAGATCATTTAACGAAGAACCAATTGCGCATATGTGTTTGGATCTCAAATTTCCAGCTTGGTATGCAAAATGTATTATGAAGAAAGAGGAAGAAGAGCCCAAAGCGAGATTTATGGAAACAAGCCATCATTTTATAGACGGGCTATCGCTAACTGCTAATAACATTCAGCGCCCGTTGGAATCGACAACTATAACCTACTAAGGGAGCGCCTGACTCGTTCCATGCAAACATAAATGCGCTTAACCGCATCCCACGGCAATTCAAACTCATGGTGATAGGCTGCGAGCGCCGCCCTTCCTGCTTCGATCATCGCCTCAGTAATCTCTATCTCATCGGTTGAATTGGCTTCCGATTTCTCTGCCATCTTTTCCTCTCTCCGGAATTGAAGAGAGGGGAACCATCAACGCCGCGTACGCAATGCGATGCCAAGGCTATACGACGAATCGTGCTACGTCAACCTGATACTCCCCCAACGAATAACCAATCAATTTGTGTAAAAATTGAGCCAACTATTCATGATTTCCGCAAACGACGCAGGCAAGGGCTTTTTGCTGTGTGGAAAGAGGGGCGGTTCCCTGGCGGGGGCTGGGCACTATTCGCCTGTCGCCTTCGATCTTTGGAGTAGCAGGCTCACCGGGCCGCGCAGCGTCCCGCCCATCCCGAATTTGTCATAACCTCTTATTCGGTCATTTTTAGAGCAGGGGAGGGGGCTTCGCCCGCGATCGCACGGGCTTTCGGCGAACCTTTCGGAATTGCTCGCCATATTGCCGCGTCCCCGCGAAGGCGGGGATCGCCGCCGCCGGGTTCAGCCGAATACCGATGGCGCCCCGGTCATCGATGAAGGCGCACTCTGTAGCAATTCGCTTGACAACCTCCTCGGCGGTCAAAACCGGCGGCATTTCGGAGATTCTCGCACGCGACCTCTCCCGCGCGTCCCAGGCTTTGCTTATCTTGTGCGGAACGCGCATTCATGGCGATCGTCCCGTGATCCCTGACGTCGACATCTGGCGGGCCGCGACCCTGATGCTGAAACGCTATGGCGAGAATGCCCAAAGCGAGAGCGCCAGGCGCGCCGACGAGCTCGCGGCCGAGGACGATCACGATGGCGCCGCGATCTGGCGCTTGATCACCGATGCCGTCGCCCAGCTCGCAAACACCACACCCTCCGGCCCGGTGCACTGAGGCGAGCGGAATTACAACTCGAGGGCCTGGAAAGAGCGGCGTGTCGTTTGCTCGGACGGGAGGGCGGCATCCCTCGAAGGGGAGCAAAATTGCTACTTCTTGATCTAGCCGGGATAATTCACTGGGGTTGGCGAGCATAGCGCAAGCCATTGGAATAACGTAGGATTCGATTGCTTAGACCGAACCTGCGGTTTCCGGAGCGCCATGCACGCCGAGGTTGATGCTACCCTTCCGCTGCCGGGCCTGTCACCGGTCTGCGGCAAGCCTGTTGTCGCCCGGTTTGATGGCGCTCGGCTGTCTTCGGATGGCGGCATTCTGCTGCTGGCCGAGGTCGAGCGCCGGTTACAGATCGCCGAGCGGGCTGGCGCGATGCATCGAAGACCCCCGTGCCCCCGACCAGATCCGGCACGAGATCGCGGAGATGATCCGCTTCCGCGCCCTGGCGATCGCGGCGGGGTATCCCGATGCCAATGACTGCGACGCGCTGCGCAAGGATGCCGCCTTCAAGATGGCGGTCGGCCGCCTCCCCGAGACCGGGGCAGACCTTTGTTCGCAGCCGACCATGACGCGGCTGGAGAACCTGCCCGGTCCGCTCGCGCTCAAGCGCATGATGGCGGCGATGGTCGAATTGTTCTGCGACAGCTTCGATACCGTGCCGCGGCGCATCGTGCTCGACATCGACGACACCGAGGACCGGGTGCACGGCGGGCAGCAACTTGCGCTGTTCAATGCGCATCACGACAGCCGCTGCTTCATGCCGATCCGCATTTACGAGGCGATTTCGGCCAAGCCGGTCGCGGTCTTCCTGCGGCCGGGCAAGACGCCCGACGGCACCGAGGTCTGCCTGGTGTTGCGCCATGTCGTGCGCGCGATCCGCGCCCGCTGGCAGCGCGTCGATATCCTGATCCGGGGCGACAGTCACTACGGCCGGCCCGAGGCTATGGCGTGGTGCGAGCGCAATCGAATCGGCTACATCTTCGCTCTGGCCGGCAACAAGGTCCTGCTGCGCCGGGTGGCGGCCCAGGCCGAGCAGGTTGCTTTGGATCGCCTCGACACGCCGGCCGAGAGCAAGGTGCGCCGCTATGCCGAGTTCGCCTACGCCGCCAAGACGTGGAGCACCGAGCGCCGCGTGATCGCCCGCGTCGAGGCCTCCGGCCAAGGCGTCGACAGCCGCTTCATCGTGACCAACCTGGCCGGTCTGCCCAAATCGCTCTACGAGAAAATCTACTGCGCGCGTGGGCAGGCGGAGAACCTGATCAAGGCTCACAAGCTGCACCTCGCCTCCGACCGAACGTCCTGCACCAAGGCCACCGCCAACCAGTTCCGCCTCTTGATCCACACCGCAGCGTATTGGCTGATGCATACCCTGCGCGACCTGGCGCCGAAAACATCGTTTTGGCGTGACGCGCAGTTCGACACCCTGCGGCTCAGCCTCATCAAGATCGCCGTTCGGGTCACCGAACTGGTCACCAAGATCAAGATCTCGCTGCCAACGAGCTTCGCCTATCACCACGGATTCACAACCCTCGCCGCGCGCCTGGCCAAACTGCCGCCGTGACCGCCGGGCGATACGCCCCGCAAAAAAACCCTTCCCCTCAACCCGCAAGCCCTGAAAAATGCGCCTCCGGCGCCTCCGGCGCCACCCGTCACCACACTCTACGCGCGAGTAGCCACGGCCGAGCCGCCTCACCCAGATTCAGCCGGTGAATTGTTCAGGCTAGATGCTTGCCAAACCTAACGAATCCACTTTCGATCGTTCAACTCGTTCACGTTCGGAGCACATCTTGCTTACTCGACAGCAGCATCCGCATCCTCGCGGCGATAACCGCGAGCAGATCGTCAGAGCGCGTCAAGCCGCCGAAGCGCTGTTCACATCGAAATCGCCCGAGACCAGACATGCCGTTCCGGACACCGCGCCACCTGGCCCACCCACGCGCAAACTGCGGATGCTGCAGATAATTGCCCCCCCAGCGGAAAGAGGTGAGGAGGTCAAGGCTGCGGCAACATCCGAGCCGCAGCCGACGCGCGAGGTTTCAAAATCTGATTTTTCGCGCATCCGCACCTGGGTCAAGTACGGCATGACAATTCGCCAGGTGGCCGAGTTCTATGGCGCTGGAATCGACGAGATCGAGCGCATTATCCGAAACCCATGACGCTCCGGCATTATCATCTAACAGTTGATTCACGTTCCGTGTCATAGGAACGAATCGTAGACGGCGCCGTTCGGGACGGCATTCGAATAAAATCGCGTCTCCTTAGGGCGCCGACCACGGATCGATCCCGTAAGGCCGCAACCGGCAAACCCGCCGGCATCACGCGTGGCAATGCCCGCGCCGGCCGCCAGCGCCGTCGCCTCGATCAGCGCGTCGAACTTATCGATCGGTTTCCCCGCCTGACGCCGCGCCACCACGATCTCCGGATAGCGCGCGGCCGCCCGCCCCTCGAACGAGAGGATTCGGCCTGCAAAATCTTCGGCAAACACCGCCGCGGCCGCCGCGGCCAGCGCCGCGCGCCGGCGACCCTCGGGCAGGGCGTCAATGCCGTACAGTATTTCCGCCTGATTGACATACGTCGTGTAAAGAAGCGCGCGCGGCTGCCGCGCCACCCAACCCAGCACCGCCGCGTGCGGCTCGCCGCGCATCAGCTCCGAGATGACATTCGTGTCAACGACGATCACGGATCGAATGATGGCGGTTCGCCAACTGGTTCGCGCGGCGGCAGTTCGAGATCGACACCGCCGAGCGGCGCAAAGCGCCGGCGGATCGCCTCGGCCAGGTTTGGCTCGGATTCATCGGGTTCGGCCGCCACGGCCTCACTTAGGATTGTGCGCGCCTCGGCTTCCATCGAACGGCCATGACGCGCCGCCCGGACGCGCAACCGCGCTTTGACCGCCGCGTCCATATTGCGGATTGTCAAGGTCGCCATTTCTGTCTCAAGCTGCTGCATGCATCACATTATACATTATGATAGAGTTGAATGCAGCTTACCCATAAACGGTAACCTAGCCCCGCCCCCTCGCCCTCCGGTTTATTATTGAAAACAGACTTTTTCGAGAATAGAGCGGCAGGTGGGGCAGGGGCCACGCGAGCGGTAGGCCGGGCGGGCGGTTTGCCCGCGGTGTGGTGTGATCGGCAGAATGCCTCACGTACCCCGTCGAGCGAGAGGCTCATGTCGTGACGCTTACCTCGTCGTCTAATGCGCCGGTAGCAGACCTTTCCGTGGCCGCGATCAAAGCGCTGGAATCGACCCTTAGGGGCCATTCCTGACCGCGGCCGAGGATCGTCGGGTCGGCTCGGAACCGGACTTTCGGATGTGTCCGTCGCGCCGCTGATATAAATCTCCGATCTACCGGCGATATCGCAAAATGCTATTCAAGGTGCGCCCGTACCGCGTCGAATTCATCGATGCCGATGGCGGCGCGCTCGGTGTCGGCGGCCTTGGCTTCCTCGCGCGGCGCGCCGGTAGCGTCGACCACCCATCATGGCGGTCGCTATTGCAATTGTGACTAAAATCGGGCCAACTTCTCTCGTCAACGAACGCAGCGGGTCCCGCCCGTCGCGAATGGGAGGAGCCTCGATGAGGCGGCAGTCTTCGGCCCGGCGTAACCACTCTATCCCTGCTCTCGCGGTTGTAGGCATCACCCTTTTGGGGCTTGCGTCCGCCGCCCATGCGCGGGTCACACAAATCAACATCACCAGCACAGCACCGGCCTTTGGCGGCGCGAGTTTCGGCTCGGCCGGAACCTACGAGGTCATCACCGGCACCTTTACCGGCGAGGTGGATCCCAACGACCCGCACAATTCGGTCATCACCGACATCGCGCTCGGTCCGAAAAACCCCGACGGGACGGTCAGCTACAGCGCGGATTTCCAGGTCATCCGCCCAACCGTCTTGTCGCAGGGGGCGCATCGCGTCATGTACGACTGGCCCAACCGCGGCGGTCCCGGGGCGCTGGGCACGCTCAACGCCGGCATAACCGCCAACGGCACAGCCATTGCCGCGGGAGGCAACACTGCTGTCCCGCCATCCGCGGGCGCGGCCGGTACCGGGTTCCTGATGAACATGGGGTGGTCGATCGTCGAAGTCGGCTGGGACCTCACCGCGCCGCAAGGCGGCAAGCTCTTCGGGATCACCCTGCCGGTGGCGAAACACAACGACGGTTCGGCGATCCCCGACCCGACCACCGAGGAACTCGTCGTCGATTTGGGCACGACGCCTGCTGACCTGCCGCTCACCTATCCGCCAGCGAGCCTCGACCAGTCAAAAGCCATGTTGACGGTGCGCGAGAATTACGGCGACAAGCCGCAGGTCGTTCCGGCTGCGGATTGGATGTACAGCACGACCTGCACCGCCCAAACCGACTTCTACTCTACGACTTGCGTCAAGCTGACCGCGGGTAATTTCGGGGCTCCCGGAACCTTTGGGCCAACGGCGCTCTACGAGTTCACCTACATCGCCCAGAATCCGAACATCGCCGGGCTCGGCCTCGCCGCGCTCCGCGATTTCGCGACCTTCCTGCGCGATGCCAAGACGGACGATTCCGGCACCGCCAATCCGCTCGCCGGCGACGTCCACTACATCTACACCATCTGTAGTTCGCAGCCCTGCCGCACCACTCGCGACTTCGTGCTGTGGGGCTTCAATGACGCCGATATTCCGGCCGCCGCCAGCCAGCATCGATGGGGCGACCTCAGCTGGTGGCACCAGTTCTGGCTGCGCGCGCCCTATCACGAGAAGGTCGTCGACGGCATGTTGAACTACATTGGCGGCGGCGACGGCATTTACTTGAACTATCGTTTCGCACAGCCGACGCGCACGTCACGCCAGCACATCGCGCGCTGGGACCCGGAGTTTCAGTTTCCGTTTGCTGATGTGGCGTTCAAGGATCCGGTGACCCACGAAACCGGCGGCCGGCTGGAACGTTGCGAGGCGACCGGGACCTGTCCCAACATCTTCGAAACAAATTCCGAGAACGAGTTCTGGTCAAAGGGCGGCTCGATGCTGACGACCGACGGCCAAGGGCACGACCTCAACCTGAACGACACCCCGGAGGTTCGCTATTACGTGCTCGCGAGCTTCCAGCACGGCACCGGAAACGGCACCTCTGAGGGTGTTTGCCGGCAACTCCAAAACCCGCTCAATTCGGCCTGGGTGGAGAAGTCTTTGCTGGTCGATCTCGACGAATGGGTAAGCAGCGGCACAGCACCTCCGGCAAACCAGGTGCCGACCATCAATAGCAGAACGCTGGTGCCGGCTTTGCCGCAATCCGGCATGGGCTTTCCGAACATCCCGAACTACAGTTGGGGGACGAACTCGAACGTCACTGGCGTCTTCACCTATGCCGCCACCGGGCCGATCCCGAACCCGTCGCCCGCGAACCCGGCGCTGCCGGCGACCGCGAACGTGTTTTACGACGGCATTCATCACACCGGCGATCTGTGGGATTTCGGACCCGAATTCTACCGAGGCATCGTCTCGATCTCGCCGCCAATCCTGCTTGGCACGCCCTATAAGATCTTTGTGTCGAAGACGGACAGCGACGGCAACGACATCGCCGGCGTTCGCGTGCCGAGCGTCTCGGTGCCGATCGCGACCTATACCGGATGGGCCCAGCGCGCCGGGAGTAATTCCGATCCCGATCCGGGCGGCGCAGCGAGCATGGTTGACGGCTGCGACGGCAGCGGCCAGTACATACCGTTCCCGGATACAAAAGCGCATCGCCTGTTGACCGGCGACCCGCGGCCGTCGCTGCAGGAGCGCTACGGGAATGCGGCAGGGACCAACGCTAACTACGTCGCAGCCGTGACGGCCGCCGCCAATGCGCTAGTGTCGCAGCGCTTTCTGCTGCCGGAGGACGTCTCGACCTACGTCACGCCGGCCACGTTGATGGTCATTCCCGCCAACCCCTGAATCTTCGTTTCAAAGGACGCCGCCTTGCGCAACACCCGCTTGGAGGAAAAACCGTGAAGACGATCTCAGCGACGTTCACGCGACCGTTTCGGCTGCGCTATCTGTTGCCAATCGGAGCCAGCATGTTGGCATTGGGCCTCGTGCAAGCCGCAGAGGCGCGGGTCACTAGTATCACCATTACCAACGTCGCCCCGGCCTATGGCGGGATCTCCTTTGGCTCGGTCGGTCCCTATCAGTTCGTCACTGGCGTCGCCAACGGCGCCGTCGATCCGACCAATCCCAAAAACGCTGTCATCCAGGACATTGAGCTAGCGCCGCTCGATGCCAGAGGGCTTGTCGAGTATTCCACAAAGTTCCAGATCTTGATGCCGGTCGACGAGAGCAAGGGCGACCACATAATGCTCACTGAGATCGTTAACCGCGGGAACGAACTCGATCCGAGCTTCTTCAATATCGGCGTCACCGCTTCGGCACCGGCGGGCGACGGCTTTCTCGAGAATCAGGGCCTCACTCTCCTGTGGACCGGCTGGCAGGCCGATTTGGTGGCACCCGCCAGTAATCCAGGTCTGATCACGATGTCGGCGCCAATTGCGCATTATCGTAACGGACAGACGATCACCGGCGTGGTGCGCTCGGAATGGATCGTGAGCACACCGGCAAGCACCCAGAACATACTTGCCGATTCGAGCTCGAATACGCCGGGATACGCCAGTGTGACGACCAGCAATGCGGGTCTCACGCTGACCGAACGGGTGCATCAAAACGACCCCAAGGTGCCGATCGCGAACAGCGACTGGGCTTTCGCCGACTGCACCAGCACGCCGTTTCCAGGCGTGCCGAACCCGCAAAAAGTCTGCCTGAAGAACGGTTTCGACAGCAACCATATCTACGAACTGGTTTATACGGCGAAGGATCCGATCGTGATGGGGCTGGGCCTCGCCGCTCTGCGCGACGTGTCTGCGTTTTTCCACAATGCAACGACCGACCACAACGGTACGGCGAACCCTCTCGCCGGCGAGATCACGCATACGCTGCTCAACGGCATCTCGCAAAGCGGTCGGTTGCTGCGCACCTATCTGCAGCTCGGCTTTAATCAGGACGAAAACGGCAACCAGGTGTTCCAGGGGATGCAGCCCCACATCGGCTCGGTGCGAAACTACATCAACGTGCGGTTTTCGCAGCCGGGCCGCCTCGCCGGGACCCAACACACCGAGAAGCAATATACCGGACCCGAATCGCCGCTAACCTATCAGTCAAGCTTCGATCCTCTCACTGGCCAGAACAGCGGTATCCTCGACCGCTGCACACAGAGCAACACCTGCCCGAAGATCGTTCACACGATGACGGACATCGAGTATTGGGAAGCCTCTGGGCGAGGCGACACGACCGATCCGCTTGGCACGCGAGATCTTCCGCTGCCGAGCAATGTCCGGATTTACCAGTTCTCGAGCAATCAGCATGGCGGCTACTCACCGGTCGCAGCATTGCCGACATCGACCGGGATCTGTGAGCAACTGCCCGACGCCAACACCTACACCTACAATATTCGCGCGTTGCTTGTTGCGCTCGAGGAATGGGTGTTAAATGGCACCTTGCCGCCAGCCAGCCTTTACTCGAGGCTCGACCGTCGCAGCTTGATTACGCTCAATAAGATCACGTTTCCAAGCATCCCTGGCGTAACCGGGCCGGCTGGCATTTTCAATACGAATATCGTGTATTATCGCGGACCGCGTTACGATGCCGAGGATGTCTCCGGGATTATCGCTGTCGAGCCGCCGATACCGCTCGTCGAGTATCCACCGCTCGTTCCCCAGGTCAATGCGGACGGCAACGATATTGGCGGGTTGCGCTCGCATATCCTGCAGGCGCCGCTCGGCACGTACACCGGGTGGAATGTGCGTGCCTCGGGCTTCAGCCAGGGTGATGCGTGCGACCTCACCGGCAGCTATATCCCCTTTACCGTGACCAAAGCACAGCGCATCGCATCCGGTGATCCGCGACTCTCGCTTCAGGAGCGATATGGGACCACTGCAGGCTACGTGGCCACTGTGACCGCGGCAGTAAATAGTCTCGTCAGCCAACGGCTGATGCTCGCCTCAGACGCCGCGGGAGCAATCAGCAATGCGACCGCCTGGTTTACTGACGCGTCTGGCGGGAGGTTGCCATAGCAGCCTAACGGCGCATGATCTATACCTGCGCGCGCTGGCGCTCTCCTATCAATTCACCCCCGAGAGCCTCGGCAAAGCCGTTGCCGTGCTGCGCAAGGCGATGGAGATCGATTCGTCATATGCGCTGTCCGCCGCGCTGTCCGCCTTCTGCTTTAGCTGGTGGCACGCTGAGACCAGAGCCGAGCGACCGCAAGTGGGTGGATGAGGTGGTGCATCTCGCGAAGCGTACGATCGCGTCGGCACGGACGATCCCGAGGTCCTGTGGATGGTCGGGTGGAGCCTCGCCTACTTGGCCGGCGAGAATACGGCAGGTGTGACCCTCATCGAACGCAGCCTGACTCTGAACCCAAATTGCGCCCAGGCCTGGCTCGGCAGCGGGTATGTCAATATGTTCGGGAATCGACCCGACCCGGCAATCGAGGCATTGCAGAATGCTGCGCGCTTGAGCCCGCTCGATCCGCTGGGCCACATGATCACGTTCGCGTTCGGCGTGACACACGTGCTGGCAAACAGGAATGAAGAGGCGATCGAATAGTTGGATAGAGCGCTCGCCCAGAAGCCTGACTTCCTCCAGGCGATGATCGTGAGGGCGGAGGCCTGCGGCCGTCTCGGCCGGCGCGAGGAAGGGCGCGAATGGGTCGACCGGGTTCTGAAGCTCTCCCCCGATACGACGGTAAAGAGCTCCAGCGATTTTTCTGTCGGAATATTACGTCCCCGAAGCGGTGGCGCTTCAGGCGGACGGTCTGCGCAAGGCCGGGTTGCCGGAAGGATGACCGCGACCCCGTACCCGTCGCTAATGGGCGAAGGTCTGCTCACAAGACAAGCATCTCGCGGGCCGGGTAAATCTGGAACGGCAGTTCTCCACCCGACTGAGCCGTTCACGTTCGCGCTGCGCAATGGCTGAAACGGCATGAAGACCAGCTCCGACAGCCAAGCCGGGACGACCGGTGTCGGTCGGATGAAGGGACCTTCGTTGTGTCGCGAGGCAACGGGCGACGCGCCGATTCCGGCCATTCGCGGTATAGAAATCAAATCGCCGAATTCGACCCGACCTCGCGGCTTGCCGGCACGGGATCGAAGGGCGGACATTCTCGGCGTTATGCCGGAAGAAAGCCGTCGCGGTGCATCGCGGCCCCGCCGGCGCAGGGCCGCGACGTTTTGTCTCAGTTCACAGCTCGAGTTGCTCGGAAATGCTGAGCGTGTCATCGACCTCGATGCCGAGATAGCGGACCGTGCTTTCGAGCTTCGTGTGCCCGAGGAGCAGCTGAACGGCACGCAAGTTTCCCGTCTTCTTGTAGATCTGCGCCGCCTTCGTCCGCCGCATCGAATGCGTGCCGTAGGCGGAGCTGTCAAGCCCGGCAGCCTCGACCCAGGCATGGACGATCCGCGCACTGGCGTGTCGAGAGGTGCGGCTGCGCGCGGAACCGGCTCGGGAACAGGTAGCGCCGACCCCTGAGGTCGCCCTGCGACAGCCAGTCTTGGATCGCGGACCGAGTTTGCTCGGTGATTTCGAACTGGACCGGTCGCCCGGTCTTCTTCTGGATCACGGTGCCGCGGTCGCGAACCCTGGTACCGGCGCACACGTCATCCACCTGCAGGCGGACGAGATCGCAGCCGCGAAGCTTGCTGTCGATCGCAAGGTTGAACAAAGCAAGATCGCGCTTACGGCCCTCCAGCTGAAGCCGGACCCGAATTGCCCAGACATCTTTCGGCTTCAGAGGGCGCTTCTGGCCGGTCAGGTGACCCTTGTTCCATGGAGCCTTCTGGACGGGGCCGAAGATGGGATCGCGGTGTGCATGGTTGCCTCCTCGATCCGACCGCACCGCTCCCAGCGCGCGCCGATACAGCGGCAAGCCAATCTACCCGAATGCCTGGTCTCGATCTGTATCCGGCCGATCAGGCTCGCGTTCGCCGACGGCTACGCAGCGCCGAAAACGGCCGTCCACCCGGCCAACAACGATTCACGGCGGAGCAAGGGATTGACTCAAGGATGACTGACGATTTATCGTGGTAATCAGAAACCCAAAGGTGATCGTGATGGGTCGTCTGTCCAAGTTCAATATCCCTCTGAGGGGTTCCTGGCACTATTGAATGCCGGGGGACCCAGACCCCTCGGTCGAGGGGCCAGAGTTCATCGAGAAGGTCGCTAGAGCCGACGAGATCATCGGCAGGCTCCAGAGCGGTGGTTGGGATTTCGAGAAGGCGCGGGAGGTCTTCGCGCGTGACGCGCGGGCGGATGTTCTCGGCAAAGAAATTTTGAACTTCTACGACGGCCGACAAATTAGTCGTTACGGTAAGCTGATCCTCGGTGGGGTCGGTCGCTCCTTCAACCTGATCGGGCATTTCCCGAGCACGGCGACGTTCCGGGTGAACGGACACGGCGTCACGGACCTCGTAAAGGAGGTCAAGGCTGCCCTCGGATCGGATGGCCTCACCGAGGTGCCACGCTATAGGGAACTCGGACGGCCGCAAAAGATCGAATTCTTCAACTATAGCATCTTCTACACGCTTGAGGAATTGATCCGATTCTTTATCTTGAACAATTCTGGTTGTTTTCCAAGCACGCTCGAGCACCTCAAGCGCTTGTTCGCAGCGGGAAATATCATCCAAGGTAGCCAATACGCGCCCGCTATACCCTCGTTCGATCTCGGACGGCCGGCCATGATGGAAGTCGAGTGCCTTGAGATGTCGTTCCCAAGCCGGACGATGGAGTGGATGGAGCGGCCACTTTACGGAGGGTTGGATCAAGTTACGGTGCACAAAGAGTATCTACTTACCCCTGAGCGGACGGAATTGGCGCATCCTTTCCTAGAGTTGGAACGCACTGGCAAGGTCAATGTGAACGGCCGCACCTGGTATGCGCGCGAGTTCGGGGGCCTTGTTCACAAGGAGGGGATCCGCGATTCCAGCGTGCCGGAAGAAGGGGCCAGCGTGCCGGAGGAACGGAAAGGTTGATGCGGGACGGCAGCATCGGGCCGTCTGGGCGTTGTGCGCCGGTAAACCTTCATGTGCGGGGGCGCATCCCGGAATCGGTCGCCGGGACGCTCCTCGTGCCGTGCAGCCGGCGCAACAAACGTCGCGAGGTCTATTCTCGCTGGCATGATTCTCAGGCTGACCTGATCCGACTTACGCTTGAACCTGGCGCGCCTGGCCAGGTGAAAGCGGAAATTGTCGAGATAGATCCGCTCGCTAAGGACGTGAGCGGCGCGCAGTCGAACTGGTTGGATCTCTCCGCGAACGGGACGGATCCGGAATTCGGCTACGTTACCCAGCCAAACCATGGGGTTAATGCGACAAACGGTCGGATCTGGATCACGAATCTCATGTTCGGCGCGCCTCTTGAGCTAGACGCCGATAGGCTGAGCCCGACCCGCATCCTGCAGCCAGTGCAGGTCAGCAAAGACATGCCCCGTGTGACCACCACTGCACATTTCGCAGTCAGTCTCGATAGTCGCTACGCCTATTTCCACCAATCAGCGCTCGACCGCGAGCGGGACGGTGATCCGGTTCGGTCCGGCCCCGTCTATCTCGTTCGCATCGACCTCCGCACAGGTAGCCACCGCACCTGGGTGGTGAAGCCGCCTACCGGCACGGATATGTCGTCGGTCAACTTCCATTCAGCCTTCTATTTCGAAGAAGACGGCAGGAGATATGTCGGCCTGTTGCAGACCGCAGCCCGGTTCGAGACGGTCGGTCCCGGCGGACTAGTTCCTCCGACGACCAAGGCCCGCATGGGGCATTCGGAAATCTGGATCATCGAGGTTTACGAGCAGCGTGACGAGTTGTCCGCCCAGCTCGTACCCGGCATTCGTGAGATCGCGGGCTATGCCCTGTCGCACCTGTGCGTCGACAACAAAGATGGCGACGGCTTTGTCTTGTTCGCCAATTACAAGAACTCCGATGTTGGGAATGAGACCCGCGGCGAAAACATCTATGGTGCCGCTCCTGATGCTGTAATCGAGCACTATTCAGGCATGGTCGTGGAGGCGTTCGACTGCGGCAAGGTCATCCGAGTCGAGCGCCGCAACGGCACTTATTGCATCAAAGTCTTTGCTCAAGACTATTTTCACGCGGCAAACTCGTGGGGCCATACGTGGCTTCCGATCAATCTATGCCTCGATGCCAGCCGCAAGTACGTTTTCTGCAACTTCAATGGTCTGCGCCCTCGTCTGGTAGGCCGGCATACCTATGACCTCTACACTCCAGAGTGCCTGAAGCCGAGTGAGGCGCGGAACATTCCCCAGGTCCATATGCGTTTGAGGGCCGATGACCTCACCCTCGATGTTCGCTCTGGGCGCTCCCACCTCGCCTATACCCTCCCCAGCGCCATGGCGACAGTCGGTGATGTGGAGACCGGCTACATGTGCAGTTTCTCCCCTGAGATGGGGTTGTTCATCACGCCACTGAACGATCTCTCGAAGGTGGTCTGCCACGCCATCGGGCACGAACTGTGGACCTATGGCACCACCCATTTCCGGCCCGAGCCAGCGCACGCCATTCATCTGCCGGCCTAAAGCCGCCTCTGGCATCGTGTTGCGGCTGGCAGACTGGCAAGCTTTATCCACACACGCGACCGAGAGCTATCCGAGCGAGTCGGTCGGGATCCTCTGCGGATATCTAGGCAGCCCCACGGAGGGGTATTATCCGCTCGTCAACCGACAATCTGGTCGGGCCTTTGAGGCGTGCCCCGATTCCCTAACTTGTGTACTTGCTGCGATCGAGGACGCCGGAAGGGTGCCGCTCGTGCTCTGTCACTCGCATCCCGATGGGGGTGCTCACCTGTCTCTGGAGGATGTCCATGGGCTCCGAGATTGGCCGGCTCTGACCGGGGTAATCGCGGTCTCGCAAAGCCGCGTACTGGACTTTCGAGCGTTCTCAATCGAGACCGAGCGTGTAATCCGGAATATTCCAATCGCGCTAAGGAAGGATTGATAGTGCACACTATTTCAAAGCTCTAAGTGTCGCGGCGCAGCGCGCAGTCGAGACACGCCTAGGTCCACTTTGGGGGCAACACCGGCCGGATCTCCTTGCCCCGGGATCGCCCGTCTTGCGATTGATAACGTCCTTCTCTGTATCA
>JBAUYV010000153.1:0-37497 GCA_049584975.1 Xanthobacteraceae bacterium
CGCTCAGGGGTGGCCATTTGGACTGCCGATTGGGCGACCGTAGCCCACCTTAGTTCCGGCAAATAACGTTGAGAGTCTTGCCATGGCGTTTACGCGTGCGCGGTGAGCAAGGCGAGGATCGAAAGCGCCACGGCGGCGATGAGACCTTGCAGCAGTGTGCCGGCGCTGAACTTGGCAAAGCCGCGTAGCGGCGTCAGTTTGGCGCGGCCCGCCACCAGCCAGAAATATTCGTCGTTGATATGCGACAAGGTCATCGCACCGGCGCCCACGGCGAGCGCGGCGAGCGCTTTGCCGTTGGGGTCGGCAAGACCAAGCGGCAGCAGGATGGGTCCGACCATGCCGGCCGTCGTGATAGACGCGACCAGTGACGAACCCTGCAGCGACTTCATCACCGCCGCGATCAGAAACGGAATCAGCACACCGAACGCGCCCATGTGCCAACCAAGCAGGCGCTCGCCGAGTACTTCAGCCATCCCGGTTTGCTGGCAGAGCCGCTGCAGACCGCCAGCCGCGCAGACCATTAGCAAGAGGCCGGCGACATCTCCAAAGATGCGGCTAGTCCAGGCGGAATCGGCGAACAGACTCAAGCTCCGCGGCAAGTGCCCTATGGTCATGATGCCGACGCCGACCAGAAACAGGATCAGCGGCCGGCCGACGCCGATGACCAGCTCGCGCTTTGGGCCGCCGCCGAGCGGTTCACTGGGCATTTCGCCGATCGACTGCACCATCAACAGCACCAAAGGGATCGCGATCGCCACAACGAGCACGATCGGATAGCCGGTGCTTGGCTTCTCCGGTGGCAGCGAGGCGGGCGCAAGCGGCTCCACTGCTGCGCCTGTGGGCGATGACCATTGCGCGAAGAGAGCGCCAAACACCGCCAGCAAAACCGCCAGTGGCAGGCCGAACAGCGAGAGGCGATCCCAGTCGGCGCCGATGATGGCTGCGGCCGCGATCGGCACCGGTGTGAGCACCGCAAGCCCATGGCTGGCTGAAATCGCAAGGGCCATCGCGAGGGTGTCGCGCTCCTGGCTTTGTCCTTTTCCGGCGATGGGCCGAATGAGCGGCGTCAGCAGCGCAAAGCCTGAGGCGGGCGAAGCGGCGAGGCCGGCGATCAGGCCCAAGCAGGTCGCGATCACGCCCGAGCCCAGGGCGCGGGCGCGATGAATCGCCGCCATGAGACGGTCGGATGCCGTCGTGCTTTCGGCGAGGCCGGTAATGAGCGCGGCGGCGACGATCACCAAGCCGGGCGAATAGAATTTCTCGGCAAAACCGCTGCCGAATGCGCTACCAAGCTGCGACGTGGGATAGCCGGCGATGTAGCCAAAGATGGGTGCCAGCACCACGAGCACGAGGAATGGGTGGAATGGCCGCCATTGTGTTGCCAGGATGAAGGCGATGACGCATGTCAGAAAGACCAGCGCCTGGGCCAGCGGCATGCCGTACATCGAGACTTCAATCCCCTCGCTTTGGCGCCGGGTGGCTGAGTGCATCCCCCCATGGGCGCCGGGCGCTCTTTATAAGCATGATCGGGCGCGTCCCGGAAGGACGCGGCTGATGCGGCTTCGCGGGGTCCTTGGGATCTGTGCGCTGGTCCTGGTCGGCGCGCTTGCCGGCCACGGTCTTGCGCGCGCCGAGCCTCGCGACTTCATCCATGCGGACGGAGCGCGGCTGGTCGACGGCCACGGCAACCAATTCGACATCAAGGGCATCAACCTCGGGAATTGGCTCGTTCCCGAAGGCTACATGTTCAAATTCAAACATGCGCTGAGCCCCATGGAGATCGGCGCGCTGTTCGACGATCTGCTGGGGCGCCAGGCGGCGGCTGACTTCTGGAAGCGGTTTCGCGACGTCTACATCGCCAAGGACGACATCAATTTCATCAAAAAGGTCGGCTTCAACACCGTTCGCGTGCCACTCGACTGGCGGCTTTTTGCCGGGCCGGGCGATGACGTCGAGGGAGGGCAGCAGGTTTCGGCGGGCAACAATGATCGCCTCGAAGGCGAGGGCTGGGCGCTGCTCGACCGCCTCGTGCAATGGTCTCACGCCGCGGGTGTGCGCGTGATCGTCGATCTGCACGCCGCGCCCGGCGGGCAGACTGGAGTCAATCACGACAACGGCCCCGGCTTCCCGCTGACGTTTTACGTGCCGCGATACCGGCGGATGACCATCGCGTTGTGGCAAAAGATTGCCGCCCATTATCGCGATGAAACTGCCATCCTCGGCTACGATCTTTTGAACGAGCCGATCTCGCCCTACAGCGACGTGGCCTATCTCAATCCGCGGCTCGAGCCGCTTTACCGCGACATCGTGACGGCGATCCGCCGCGTCGATCCGAACCACGCGGTGCTGCTCGGCGGGGCGCAGTGGGACACCAACTTTGCGGTGTTCGACAAACCGTTCGATAACAACGCCATCTACACATATCACAAGTTTTGGATTAACCCGAGCCGCGACGGCCTGCAGGAGTATCTGAACTTCAGCAACCGCTGGCATGTGCCGATCCTTATCGGCGAAACCGGCGAGTTCAACAACGGCTGGAACGATAAATTCCGCCGACTCAATGAGAAGTTCGGCTTCGGCTGGATCTTTTGGCCGTACAAGAATCTCGACTCCGATCTTTCGGTGGTCACGATTCAAAAGCCGGCAGGCTGGGATTTGATTGCGAGCGCCGGCAGCTCAAGCAACGGCGCCTTGCCGCCGCGCCCCGAGGCGCAGGCCGTGCTGGACGCTTATCTGGAAGCCGCCAAGTTCAAGAACGTCCGCGCCAACGATGCTTACATCCATTCGCTCGGCCTTAAGGTGCCGTAGACTGACGAGTGCAAGATTTGTGCTGACGTGATAGGGTAGGTCATGAACCAAACTCACGATCATTCCACTGACGCTCATCCCGCTGACGAACGCTGGAAGCACGATGGCGTGCGCGTCATCCCAGGCAGTCAACTCGATCCCAATGTCCCCTCAACGCCGGGGATGGACCGGAAGGCGGCGATCAACTTCGCCCGCGCCGGCGCGCAGAAACTCTGGGCCGGGACGGTGACCATCAAGCCGAACGCGAAAACTGGCGCTCACCATCACGGCCATCTGGAAAGCATCATCTACGTGGTTCGCGGCAAGGCGCGCATGCGCTGGGGCGAGCATCTGCAATTCACCGCCGAGGCCAATCCCGGCGACTTCATCTTTATTCCGCCGTATGTGCCGCACCAGGAGATCAATGCGAGCCCGGATCAGATTTTGGAATGCGTGCTGGTACGCAGCGATGGCGAGGCCATTGCCATCAATCTCGACATCGAGCCGGCGGAGAAGCCCGAAACCGTATTGTGGGTGGATCCGATCCACCGCGAGCGCTGAAGTGCAAAGTGACGGCGGGCTGAAGAGCAACTATACAACTTTCACGATAGGGCCTTATTCTGCGGGGCTCGTTTGGCTCCGATCGGGAGGTAAAAATATACGTATTCATAATACTTTGTCGTGAATGCGTGAACTATATTCTGAGGTCGTGAGCGGATGCGGCAAATCGGAGCCGTCCAAAGGCCAAATTTCCCGCCGACAACCCACACTGGCGAGGCGCGGGGCGCTTTCCGCGGACGGGGGGTGCCGGTAACATTCGGCGCATGCTTCATCAAGGCTGGAGAAAGCGCTCCGATGACAATACCCATCGCCCTCAAGGGCGCCACCGTTCATCCGGTCATCGAGCAGCAGGGCGGTTTCTTTAGGGTGAAGGACTTTTTCCCGACTCTGAGCAAAGAGCTGCTCGACGAGAATCGCTCCTGGATGGAGCCGACGTTTTTCGACCGGGACGGCAGCTTGGTGCTCTGTATTCAGAGCTTCGTCATCAAAACTTCGCATCATAACATCCTGATCGATTCATGCGTCGGCAATCACAAGCAGCGCCCCACGCGGCCGTTCTGGAACATGATGAACAGCGACCTTTTCGAGAAGGGATTGGCCGCCATCGCCCTCACCGTGAACGACATCGACTTCGTGATGTGCACGCATCTGCACGGCGACCACGTCGGCTGGAACACCCGCTTGGAAAACGGCCGTTGGGTGCCGACCTTCCCCAAAGCGCGATACGTGATGGCCGACCGGGAACTCGCCCACTGGACGCAGCGCGAGAAGGAGAATCCGGCAAGTTGCCCGTGGATTACGGATTCGGTGCTGCCCATCGTCGCGGCCAAGCGCGAGCAGGTCGTTAAAAGCGACTTTACCTTCAATGAACAGGTGCAGCTCGTACCGACGCCCGGCCACACTATCGACCATTTCTCAGTGCTGGTCGGCCATAAAGGCAGTGACGCATTCATCACCGGCGATATGATTCATTCGCCGCTTCAGGGGAAATATCCCGAACTCGGCATGTTGGCCGATTACGATTCGGCACAGGCGGGACAAACCCGGCGCAAGGTTTTCGATCGGTTCTGCGAGGAGGAGACGATTATGTGTGGGAGTCATTTCCCGGCCCCCTCGACCGGGCGAGTGCGCCGCTGGGGTGATGGCTACAAGTTCGTCGCGGTAGGGGGCTGACTCGATTAGAGCCAGAGGGGGAAACGCTATGAAGTTTAGGACGCTCTGCGGCCTGTCTGCTGTTGCGTTGACTACCTTCGTTGGTGCGGCGACGGCCCATGCCGATCCGCGCGGTCTTTGGTTGGCGCAGGATGGCGCCAAAGTGCGCGTGGCGTCTTGTGGCAAGGCGCTATGTGGAAAGATCGCGGTCGCCAAGTCGCCCACCAATCCAGATACGGGCCAGCCGTGGACCGACAAGGACAATCCTGATCCGCGGCTGCGCGACCGGCCGGTCGTTGGCATCGAGGTGTTTATTTCCATGATGCCGGACGGCCAGGGCAAGTGGACCGGCGAACTGTACAACATCAATGGCGGGCAGACCGTGCCCGGTCATCTCTATGACATCGACGCCAAGACGCTGAAGGTCGAGGGCTGCGCCGGAAATCTCTGCGGCAGCCAGAATCTGACCCGGCTGGAATAATCTCTATCGTCCGCTATTGGCCGCGGAGCGAGCACAGGGTTGTTTGATGCCCTCGCTGCGGCAACGGGTCACGCTGGTGTCGGCTCGTCCTCGAACTTGAAGCCGATCTTTTGCAGCCCCGTTAGGGCGTCCTTGCCGTATTCGTGTTCGATTTCCTTGGCCAGGCTCGGCGCATAGGAGATCGGATCGGCCTGCTCGGCGGTTTCCGGCACGATCATGACCAGGAGTCGGCCGGTCTCGTTGCCGACATTGCGGAAGCTGCGGTTCTCGCCGCGCGGTACCGAGATCATGTCGAGCGGGTCCAGCACGAGCGTGTGCTCGCCATGATCGCCCCAGGCAATCTCGAAGCGGCTCGATAGGCACATGAAGTTTTCGACCGTGTTGAGGTGGCGGTGCAGGCCCGGTCCGTTGCCCGGCTCGCATTCGGCGATGCTGACGATCAGGCCGCGCGGACCCTTGACCGGCGCGCCGGCGCTGCGGCCCTGGTAATCCGCGGGCGCCATGACCGGATAGACGCGCCGCGCCGTGATCTTTTCCACCGCGCCTGCCGGAATGCCATGCGCGGCGAAATTCTGCTGCTGGTAGGTCTGCAGTTTGTTGAAGCGGGCGACGCGGGCTTCCATCTGCTGGGGCGTGAGCGATTTCGCTGTCACGGCGGCTCCTCCACTTTGCGGAAATCTGGCGCTCGCTTGCCTGTGCGAGTTGTGCGCGGCGCTTTGGTGGCCGCTCTTGTTACGTATTATTCTCGTCAGCGGATGAGGAGTCGAGTCCGGAAAGCCGAAGCGCTCGACGACCAAGTGATCATCAAGCTGCGCCGGCAGTACTTCGACTATGGGGCGAGGGAGGCAGACTGGTCGCACCGCAAAGCAACGGGTCTTGCCGATTAGCGATGGCCGATTATGTGCCCTTGCGCTTGAACGCGTCGCGGATCAGCTCGCTGTCGAAACCTGCTGGTGGCCGGCCGATGACGGCGTAGTAGTAGACGGCAGCGGAATAAATCCCTGACAGCGCAGCGCCGACCAGTACCACCAGCAACAGCGCGGTGAAGGACGCGGAGAACATCGCCACGCCAAGCACCGGGTGCTTGTGCTTGAATAGCAGCATGCCGCCGCCAATGCCTACCAGGCCTGTGACGCCGGAAATCGTCGACATCACCACCGAAATGCCGGCATTGCCGATGAGGTTCTCGCCCCATGTCTTGCGCAGCAGCCCAGTGCTGCGCTCGATTGCCTGCCAAGGCCCGACGCCTTCGGCGGCGAGGATCGGGATCACCAGGAAGGTCGCCGCCGTCCAGGCGAGCCCGAGCACCCCCTCGATCAGCCGCCCGATCAGGCCAAGCCGCTCGGCAATGGCGTGCAGCAGCACTCCCACGGTCGCCGAGATGACCGCATAGCCGAGAATGACCCCGATACGGCTGAGCGCGAGATTAAGCGCCGCACCCACCGTCGGCTGGCCGCCGTTGAGCACCGCCATCGCGGCGCCGACCAGCGCGGTGTTGAAGAAGATGATGACGAAATACTGCACCACGTACCAGCCGAACAGCCACGCATAGAACGGGCCGAAGGCTTGGAACGAGTGGCTTTGGCGCATCGCCGCGAAGGCTCCGCCGTAAATAGCCAGCGCGACGAAGCCGGCGGTGAGCAAGATCGTCGCGATGCCCGATAAGGCGGGCAGAACCAGGAGCGCGTTGTCGGCACGCAGCACCTGGAGGCTTGCCTGGATCAATCGCCAGCTTCGCGTGTAGCGGGAACCGAACTCAGGCATGAAGGAGACCTTGCGCTTTCGGACCGCACTGAAACAAAGCGGCGCCGGGCAGTATTCGCCGTGCGTCTGCAGGAAGCGTTAAGGTGTTATCTGAACGAAGCGTAAAGCCGCCGTTAGGGAAGTACGCCATTCGGCGCCACCAAACCCCCATTTCTTTTGTCAGACGCGGGCGATGACCGCGACCGGGCCGCCGCCCGGCGGTCCCTGGTGCTCGGCGCCGCCGGACACATAGACAGCGCCGGTGCCCGACAGCCCGGCGACCAAACCGCCGACCGCGGCGCGGGCGTGGCGCGTGGAGCCAACGTCGGAGTCGTCGAGCATGGTGTGGCGGAAGCCGCGCACGCAACCGTCCGGCGACGCCTCGGCTTTGGCAAAGATGTTCACCAGCCGGCCATTCTCCGCGTCGGCCGTGCTGAGGCCTACGCTCTTGAGCGCGTCCACCACGGCGGCGAGATCGATGGAGTCACGCATCACCGCATGCCCAATCACGAACGGGCTCAGTGATGCTGCTGAATTGCCCATCACGATCACCACATTGTGCATAAGCTCGATGCCGGCCGACGACGAAGCGACCGAGGAAAATAGATCCCAGTCCTTGAGCACTTGATCTTCGCGCACTTCAGTCTTGAGTTCGCCAAGCGCCAGGGCGACGCCGAGCGCCGAGGCTCCGCGCGAATAGCCCATGGACGAATAGCCGCTGGTGGTCACCGTAGTGCATCCGCGATGCAACGCGGCCTCGACGCGCTCGCTGGTCAGCAGCGGGCATTTGATCTGCACGAAATGCACGTCGCGCGGATCGTCGATGCCGGCGTCGGCCATCGCAGCGTGCACGGCCTTGATGGTCTCATCCATCTGCGCTTTGCGGCCGATCTCCTCGGGCAGGAAGTCGCGCGTATGGGCAATACCGATGCTCAAGCGTTTTCGGTCGCCAAAGCCGTTCGGCGCGGCCCCCGGAGCGGCGCTGCGCGCAAATACAGTCAAGTGCGGCGAAAGCACGCCTTCGGTGCCTCCCGACATGACGAAGGCGATTTTGTCTTCGACCGCGCGCGGGGTGAGCCGTAGATGCGGCGCCAGCGCTTCGCACAAAGCGGCCAGCGCGTATTCGCGGGTGAAGTCGTTGACGCCGCCATTGCCCTCGGTCTTGCCCAGCACCGCGCGGATGGACGAGGGCTCGATTTTGCCCGCGGCAATGAGCGCCAGCAGCCCGGACACGTCGCCCGGGCCTTTGGTTGGAATACGGATTACATCGACCTGGATCGTGCGTGTCGTCATTCCGCTTCCCCGCTCGACCAGAAGATCAATCGGCGCTCGGTGAAGCCGATGACGTAGAACATGGCGATGCCGGCGAAAGCGGCGGCGATGATGGCTGAAAACAGCGTCGCGGTTTCCAGGTGCGCCGAGGAAATGATGATGAGGTAGCCGAGTCCCTGGGTGGCGCCCACGAATTCGCCGACGATCGCGCCAATTACCGCCAGCGACGAGGAGATTTTCAGCGCCGAGAACAGATAGGGCAGACAATAGGGGACGCGCAGCTTGCGGAACTCCTGCGCCTGGCTCGCGCCCAGGGTCTCGAACAGCTCGCGGTATTCGAGATCGGCGGCTTTCAGCCCTTTGACGGTGTTCACCAACACCGGGAAGAAGCAGATCAGGATCGCCGCGACGATCTTCGACCACCAGCCGGTGCCGAGCCAGATCACAAGCAGCGGCGCGATCGCCACGATCGGCGTGGTCTTGATGGCGATGGCAATGGGAAACAGGCCTTCTTCGAGGGTGTGAAAGCGTACGAACAGCGTGGCGATGGCGAAGGCAAACGCGCTGGCGATGAGAAAGCCCACCAGCGCTTCGATGAAGGTCACCGCAAAAGATACCGCGAGCGTGCGGTCGACGGACGCGGCAATCGCGGTCGGCGCCGGCAGCAGATATTCGGGGATATGGAGGATCATCACGATGGCCTGCCAAGCAGCGAGGAGCAGCAGGCCGAACGCGAGCGGTGCGACGGTACGCGACATCATCGGCCGCTCCTCACCATGGCGCGAATGCGGCGGATGATGGCGCCGGCCTCGGCGTCTTCGGGCGCGCGGGGGCGCGCGCAGGTGACCGGGACGTCTTCGACCACCCGCGCCGGCCGCGCCGACATCACAACCACACGGTCCGACATGGTCACCGCCTCGGGGATCGAATGGGTGACCATGAGCACCGTGGAGAGCCGTGTCTGCTTGCTCTGCCAGATGCGGATCATTTCCTCGTTGAGCACCTCGCGCGTCAGCTCATCGAGGGCCCCGAACGGTTCGTCAAGCAGCAGCACGTCCGGATCGCACATCAGGGCCCGGGCCAGTGCAGCGCGTTGCTGCATGCCGCCGGACAATTGATGCGGATAGCTGTCGGCAAACTCGGATAGCCGCACCAGCTTGAGCATGCGTAGCGCGTTGCGCCGATCGACCGCATCGACCGTGCTGCCGCCGCGCTGAATTTCGACCGGCAGCTGCACGTTATCGAGGGTGGTCCGCCACGGCAGCAGCAACGGCTTCTGGAACATGAAGCTGGTGCGCAAATCGGCGTAGGGGCGGGTGATACTTCCGCCGGTTGGCTTGACCAGGCGGGCGATGGCCTTGAGCAAAGTGGACTTGCCGCACCCGCTCGGACCGAGCAGCGACACAAACTCCCCGCGCCGCACGGTCAAGCTCACGCTCTCGATCGCAACCACGGATCCGAAACGGACGTTGAGGTCCTCGATCGAAAGAATGGGCTTGGCCGGTGCAAGCGGGGCGGCCCCGAGCCGTTCGGTCAAGACGATCGCATTCATTGGGTCGCGGGCGGAATGAAAGCCTTGGCGACGTCGACCGACTCCTTCTGGAAGCCCGCATCGAGCAGGAGCTTCTGCGCGGAGGTCCAGCCGGCGGTGTCCATGAAGCCAACAGGCTTGCTGTCGGGTTTGAGCAAGGGGACGCTCGCTTTCATCATTGCCAGCTCGTGGCCGTAGGTGAGCTTGTCGCCGTATTTTACGGTGATCTTCGCAGCCCCCTCGGGCGACGCGATCGCGGCGTTCCATCCCTTGAGCGTCGCTCCGACGAAGTTGCGCACCATATCGGGCTTTGCCTTGAGCACGGCCTCGGTGGTGAACAGCGTATCGGCGTAGAGATCGATGCCGTAGTCGGACGGATAGACGATGTTCACCGGGAAGCCCTTTTCCTCGGCCGCCAGCACCTCGTTGATGAGATAGCCCGGCCACATGTCAATGGTGCCGGTCAAAAGCGGCGCGATGTCGAACTTGACCGGGATTTCGGTGACCTGCGATTTATCGATCTTGGCTTTGGCGAGCACGGCTCGATAGATCAACTCTTCGTTGCCGCCGATCTTCACGCCGACCTTTTTGCCGATCCAATCCGCCGGCGTCTTGATGCCGGACTTCTGCAGCGAAAACATCACGAACGGATTGCGCCGGTAGATCACCGCAAGGGCAACGACGGGAACGCCCTTGCTGCGCGCGATCAGGATCTGATCGGCGCCGGTGACGCCGAATTGTTCGTTGCCGCCGGCCACCATCTGCACGGCGGGAAAGTCGGGACCGCCCGGCTGAATGTTCACGTCGAGACCGGCGGATTTGTAGAAGCCCTTCTCTTGCGCCACATAAAATCCGGCGAACTGTGCCTGGTTGAACCATTTGAGGCGCACGGTCACCGCATCGGCGGCATGCGCGGCGGCACACAAGCCGGTCAGGAGCAGTAAAGTGATAATAGCCTTAGCTTGGTAGCGCATGGTCGCTGCCCTCCTGGACGAGCCCGGCGCGCGCACTATCGAACCGGTTGAGCGAGCACTACCAGCGGCGAATTCTGGCCACAGCGTACAGAGAAAGTGTACGCTCGAACCGGAAAAGCCCTATAATGACATGCCGGGGCGGACGCGAATGCCGATGCCCGAAACAACGTCACGCCGCAGCAGCGGACAGCGCGGAGCGCGATCCAAGCCGCTCCCGTCGCGCGCGCCATCACGCAAGCGGCTACGTCCGCCGCGGCTTCTCACCTATGTCGATGCGGTGGCGCGCCACGGCTCGATCCGCAAGGCTGCCGAAGCGCTCAACGTCGCGCCTTCAGCGTTGAACCGGCAGATCCTCGACCTGGAAATCGACCTGGGCTCGGCGTTGTTCGAGCGCCTGCCGCGCGGCATGCGGCCGACCGCGGCCGGCGAACTCTTTCTTGCCTATACGCGGCAGGCTATTTCGGAGCTTAAGACAGTCGCCTCGCAGGTGGAGGAGCTGCGTGGGTTGGTGCGCGGCCAGGTCAGCGTTGCAGCGGTGGAGTCGGTCGTCGCCGATCTCTTGCCGGAGGCAATCGCGCAGTTTCAGATCACCCATCCCAATGTGCGCTTCCACGTCCACATCGGCGTTCCCGAGGCGCTGGCCGGCGCCTTGATCGCCGATCAGGTCGATCTGCTTTTGACTCTTGCGCAGCCGCCGAGGAAGCATGCGGCGATCGCGGCCGTAGGAAACCAGGCGTTGTGCGCGCTGATGGTCGCCGGTCATCCGCTCGCCGGCCGCAAGGAATTGCGCCTGCGCGATTGCCTCTCCTATCCGCTGGCGCTTGGCGATGCGACGCTCGCCGGCCGCGCCTTAATCGAGCAGGTGCTGGCGCAAGCCTCGTTCGAACTTGATCCGCGGCTCGTGTCGAACTCCGTGGAAGCCATGAAGGCTTTCGTCCGCATCAATGGCGGCATCTGTTTTCAGTTCCGAAAGCCCGGCAAGGCGGCGGTTCCGCCCGGTGATATGATCGCCGTGCCGCTTGTCGACGCGCCGCTGCTGCAGGCAAAGCTCTATCTGGCGACGCGGCGCGGGCGCGTGTTGCCGGTTGCGGCTGCCGCATTTGTGGAACTGCTCAAGAGTGCGTTGGAATGACGACTGTTCGCCAGCAGACGCCGTAACCCTACTGTCCGCGGCGTGCGGCGCTGGCGAAGCGCTGGGCTTCCTCGGCGGCGCGGAATAGCGCCTTGGCTTTGCTGATGCATTCTTGCTGTTCGAATTCGGGATCGGAATCGGTGACGATGCCGGCGCCGGCCTGCACGTACATCACGCTGTCTTTGACGAGCGCCGTGCGCAGCGCGATGCAGGTGTCCATTTCCTGTCCGGCGGAAAAATAGCCGACGGCGCCCGCATACAGCGAGCGCTTCTCCTTCTCCAATTCGTCGATGATCTGCATGGCACGAACTTTCGGCGCACCGCTCACTGTGCCGGCAGGAAAGCCCGCGGCGAGCGCGTCAAGCGAGTCGCAATCTTTGCGCAGCTTGCCTTCGACGTTGGAGACGATGTGCATCACGTGACTGTAGCGCTCGATGAAGAACTGGTCGGTGACCTTGACGGTGCCGATCTCGGCCACGCGGCCGACGTCGTTGCGGCCGAGATCGAGCAGCATGAGATGCTCGGCGCGCTCCTTTGGGTCGGCGAGCAGCTCCGCCTCAAGGGCTTTGTCCTCGTGCGGGGTCGCGCCGCGCCGCCGCGTGCCGGCAATCGGGCGGATGGTCACGGCGCCGTCGCCGGCTTTGACCAGAATTTCGGGGCTCGATCCGGCGATCGCGAACGCGCCGAAATCGAGGAAGAACAGATAGGGCGAGGGGTTCACCCGCCGCAATGCGCGGTATAGCGCAAACGGCGGCAACGCGAACGGCGCCGAAAAGCGTTGCGACAGCACCACCTGAAAAATATCGCCGGCGGCGATGTACTCCTTGGCGCGCTGTACCATCTGCTTGAACTCGGCCGATGAGGTGTTGGAACGCGGCGCCACTTCCAGAGAGCCGGCGCGATCCGTTTCCGCGTGCGGGAGCGGCGGCGCCGATTTGTCGAGCGGTCGGTCGAGCGCGTCGACGATTTCGGACAGGCGCTCGCGCGCCCGCGACAAAGCCTGCCTGGCCGACACTGCCGTCTGCGGCCGTACCGGCGTCACGATGGTGATGGTGTCTTCAACGGAATCGAAGACGATCACGACGGTCGGACGAACCATGATCGCATCCGGAATGCCGATCGGATCGGCGCCCAGCGCCGGCAGGCTGTCCTCGATCAGGCGGACCATGTCGTAACCGAGATAACCGAACACGCCGGCGGCCATTGGCGGCAGCTGGTCCGGCAACGCGATGCGGCTTTCCTGTATGAGGGTGCGCAGCGCCGCAAGCGGTGGCTCCGCCACCTGCGTGAAATCCTGCGGGTGGCTCTTCGGATTGCGATTGCACGCGGCATTGCGTCCGCTGACGCGGAAAACGAGATCCGGCTCAAGACCGATGATCGAGTAACGGCCGCGGACCGCGCCGCCTTCCACCGACTCAAGCAGAAAGCTTATGGGTGGAGGGCCTGAAGACGATGCACGTTTGGGCCGTGCTCCTGTCACTTTCAGAAAGGCGGAGACTGGCGTTTCCAGATCGGCAACGAGAGTGGTCCACACGACCTGGGGCGAGCCTGCCGCATAGCGCGCGGCGAATTCGTCGGGCGCAGGCTCGATCTGCATTCACTCATTGTCCGGCGCGGGGGCGCCCGCGGCCTGCGCCAGCGCGGACTGATTCACGGTGGTGCCCAAGGAGTTCTGCACCCACGCCAAGTATTGTGACAAAATGTCCTCGGTAACGGCGCGCTGCAACAGTTGATCGAGTTTCTTGCCGTCCGCCGAGTTTGGATCGAACGCCGGCGTTTTGACGTCACTCACCCGAAAAACGATCCACTGTGTCGGCTTGTCGCCCTGGGAACTGCCGAAGGCGTCTTTGGCGGTGTGGAAGACGGCGTCGATCACCCTCGGGGAGATGCCGGGGGTCGTGGCGCCGCGCTTGAAGTCGGCGGCCTTCTCCACCTTCACGCCTGCTCCGGTGGCGAGCGCATCGAGGGCGTTGCCGTTCTTGGCCTTGTCGAGCAGGTCAGCGGCCTTGTCTTTAAGACGCTTGGCAATCTGATCGTCCCGCCAGCGCTGCTCGACCTCGGTCTTGACCTCGTCGAGCGTGCGGTCGCGCGACGCCGTAACGCCGTCGACTTCGTACCAGACATAACCGCCGTCGGCTTCGACCGGATAAGTGTCAGCGCCGGCTTCGCTGGAGAACGCCGCATTGATCACATTGCCTGCGGCCGGGATGTTGGCCGCAAGCTTGCCGGACGGGTCGCGGCCGGAGCGATCCACATCGAGGGTGACGAGAGTGAGGTTCAATTTCTTTGCGGCCTCTTCCAACGTGGCGCCGCCGGCGCGGGCATCCTCGATCTGGTCGTGGATGTCCTGGACCTTCGTCCGGGCGCGTTCGAGCGCAAGGTCGCTATGGATGAAGGGCGCCACCATAGAGAGCGGCTTTACGACTTCAGGTTCGATACTGAGAACCGTCACGAGAACCGCGCCGAACTTCCCGTTCACCGGCGCGCTCACTTCGCCTTCCTTGAGCGAAAAGGCGGCGTCGGCTACCGCCGGATCGATGATCGCACTTTTCGGCACGGTGCCGAGATCGATGTCGCTTTCTTTTTTTCCGAGCTCGGCAGCGATAGCGGTGAAACTCGTCCCCGACTTGATGTGGTCGCTCGCGGCCTGGGCGTCCGCCATGTTGGGAAAGACGATCTGTTCGACGTGACGGCGCTCCGGCGTGGTGTAGGCCTTCAGATTCTGATCGTAGGTCTTTTTCACGTCCGCGTCGGAGACCTCGATCGATTTGGCCAGGTCGGCAGGCGTCACCGACAGTGTCGTGATCTTCCGGTATTCGGGCGCCCGGAAAATGATTTTCCGGTCGTCGAAATATTTGTTCAGTTCTTCGGCGGTGGGTTGCGGAATGTCGCCGGCCTGCTCGGGTCCGAGCGTCAGATAATCGATGCTGCGCTGCTGAGTCTGGAACTGATTGATGGCGTCGAGGTAGATCTTCGGCACCTGGACGCCGCCGGAGATCGCGTCGGTGATCTCACGGCGCGGAACTTCCCGGCGCAGCTCATCGAAATAGCCCTGCTCGGACAAGCCGACGTTGCGCAGGAAATATTGGAACAGCGTGCGGTCGAATTGTCCGGTTGGCGTTTGGAAGTGCGGATCGTTCATGACGTGCTGGACGATCTCGGCGTCGGGAATGCCGAGCCGCATCTTTCGGGCGATCTGGTCGATCCCGGCCCCGTTGATCATCTGGCCGAGCACCTGGCGGTCGAGGCCAAGCGCATTCGCCTGTTCGGCCGGAACGGGGTGGCCGAGCTGCTGGCCGAGTTCGCGCAAACGGTCATTGTAGGTCTGACGGAATTGGTCGGCAGAAATTTCCGTGTCGCCGATCTTGGCAAGATACGTGTGGCCGAAGCCGCGGAAGATGTCGTTGATGCCCCACAAGGCGAAGCTGCCGGCAAGAAACGTCAAAATGACGCCCATGACGGCGCGGCCGAGCCAATTGGAGGAGGCTTTCCGGATACCTCGAAGCATGCGTTCCCGGTTTCTTAGATGATGACGATCTGCTTGCCAGGCAGAGGCGGCGCATCATAGGGAGCGCCGCGCTGCACCGCAATCGAGCGAATCGATTGATAAAACGTCCCTTTTCGCCGCGCAATCGGTCTGCTAACGGCTCATTGTCGCATTTTTGAGGCCCCAAACGATGACGCGCCGCCCGCTGGTCGCTGGCAACTGGAAAATGAACGGGCTGAAGGCCTCGGTCGGCGAGCTCGACAAAATCATCGCCGGCGCCAAGAAGCTCGCCAACGTCGACCTGTTGGTGTGCCCGCCCGCAACGCTGATCGCGAGATTTGCGGCGAACGCGCGCGGATCGGATGTCGCCATTGGCGGCCAGGATTGCCACGCGCTAGCGGCGGGCGCCTATACGGGAGACATCTCCGCCGAGATGCTCAAAGACGCCGGTGCGGTTGCCGTTATTATCGGGCATTCCGAGCGCCGCCGATATCACGGCGAAACCGATGCGGCCGTGCGCGCGAAGGCATTAGCGGCGCGCCGCGCCGGGATTCTTGCCATCGTCTGCGTCGGCGAATCGCGCACCGAACGTGACGCGGGGAAGGCGCGCACGGTCGTCGGCGCGCAACTTGACGGCTCGCTGCCTGATCGCGCCGACACTGTCATTGTGGCTTACGAGCCGGTCTGGGCCATCGGCTCTGGTCTTACGCCGACAGTTGATGATGTGGGCGACATGCACGGCTTTATCCGCCAGCGGCTTCGCGCGCGCTATGGCGAAGCGGGGCAGGGGACCCTTGTTCTTTACGGCGGCTCGGTGAAGCCAGCCAACGCCAAGGAACTGATGGCCGTCGACAACGTCGATGGTGCACTTGTGGGTGGCGCGAGCCTCAAGGCCGAAGAGTTTCTCGGCATCGCCGGCGTGTATGGCTGAGGTCGAACGCTCACCGAGGGCCCCGGAACGGCCGCGCTGGGCCGGGGCCGCGTCGCTCCAGCCGCAGACCCGTCAGCCATAGAAAAACCTGAGCGGGTCGTGTAGACAGCGGCCCGTCACCCCATATGGGGCATATCGTCCTGTGGGGACGGCGCCTTATGGGCCGAAGCCGCAACCGGGTCTTACCGATGCAGAGTGTCGTTATCGCCATCCACCTCATGCTTGTCCTCGGCCTGATCGGCGTCGTGCTGTTGCAGAAATCCGAGGGCGGGGGACTGGTCAGCTCCACAAGTGGGTTTATGACCGGCCGCGGGACCGCGAATGCGCTGACGCGCGCGACGGCTATACTGGCTGCTGGTTTTTTCGCGACGAGCCTCGTTCTTTCATTGCTGGCGGGCCACGGCCGTGAGTCCATCTCGCTGCCGACCTCCAGCGGCGCTCCGGCCCAGGGACCGGCTCCGCCGCTGCCCACAGCGCCGTTGAGCACGAGCGGCAACGGTCTGTTGAACCAGCTTGGCGGCAACAACCCGCCCGCAAATGCGCCGTCGGCGCCGGCCCCATCCGCTCCTGCGCCGAGCGGGCCGCAGGTGCCGCAGTCGAAATGACGGAGCGTTGCGTTTTGCGGCGCTTGAAATATCGAGGCCGGCTGCAACATGTTCAGAATCCGCCTGAGTTCGTTGTCATAATGCTATGTGAACACTTGACTTTCATGGCGTGATTGAAGCGGCTGGGGATGCGGAGCAGCCATACCGGAAAATCGCTCGTCGAATCGGGTACAGCGGGCTAGAGGTTAATTCCCATGGCGCGGTACATTTTCATCACCGGCGGCGTGGTCTCCTCACTTGGCAAGGGTTTAGCGTCGGCAGCGCTTGGCGCGCTGTTGCAAGCGCGTGGCTATAATGTGCGGCTGCGCAAGCTCGACCCCTACCTGAATGTCGATCCGGGCACGATGTCGCCGTACCAGCACGGCGAGGTATTCGTTACCGACGACGGCGCGGAGACCGACCTCGATCTCGGCCATTATGAGCGCTTCACCGGGCGTCCCGCGACCCGGATGGACAACATCACCACCGGCCGCATCTATCAGGAGATTCTCGCCAAGGAACGCCGCGGCGATTATCTCGGCGCCACCATCCAGGTCATCCCCCACGTCACCAACGCCATCAAGGACTTCATCCGTGACGGCAACGAGGACTTCGATTTCGTGCTGTGCGAGATCGGCGGCACGGTCGGCGATATCGAGGGCCTGCCGTACTTCGAGGCCATCCGCCAGCTCGGCAACGACCTGCCGCGCAATCAAGCGATCTACATTCATCTGACGCTGATGCCGTTCATCCCAAGTGCGGGCGAACTGAAAACAAAGCCCACGCAGCACTCGGTGCGCGAACTTCGCGCCATCGGCATCCAGCCCGATATTCTGCTGTGCCGTTCCGATCGTCCGATCCCCCCCAGCGAGCGCAAGAAGCTGGCACTGTTCTGCAACGTGCGCGAAAGCGCGGTGATCGAGGCGCTCGACGCCGACAATATCTACGCAGTGCCTGAGGCCTACCATGCGGGTGGTCTCGACACTGAAGTGCTGACCGCGTTCGGCATCGAAAATCCGCCGCAGCCCGATCTCGCCACCTGGCATCTGATCAACGAGCGCGTCCGCAATCCCGAAGGCGACGTGACCATCGCCATCGTCGGCAAGTACACCGGCATGAAGGATGCCTATAAGTCACTGATCGAAGCGCTCTCCCACGGCGGCATCGCCAACAAGGTGAAGGTCAATCTCGACTGGATCGAGAGCGAGGTGTTCGAGAACGAGGATCCGGCGCCGTTCCTCGAGCATGTCGACGGCATTCTGGTGCCTGGCGGCTTCGGCCAGCGCGGCGCCGAGGGAAAAATCCGCGCCGCGCAGTTCGCACGCGAGCGCCAGGTGCCGTATTTCGGCATCTGCTTCGGCATGCAGATGGCGGTCATCGAGGCCGCGCGCAACCTGTGCGGCATCGAGGCCGCGAACTCGACCGAGTTCGGCGCGACCAGCGAGCCCATCGTGGGCCTGATGACCGAATGGATGAAGGGGAACGAACTGCAGAAGCGCGGCCTCAATGGCGATATGGGCGGCACCATGCGGCTAGGCGCCTATCCGGCGGTGCTGCAGCGCGGCTCGCGCGTTGCCGACATCTATCAGACGACCGAAATTTCCGAGCGCCACCGCCATCGCTACGAGGTCAACACCGGTTACAAGGATCGGCTCGCCCAGCACGGCATGCGCTTTTCCGGAAACTCGCCTGATGGGCTGCTGCCTGAGATCATCGAGTACGACGACCATCCCTGGTTCATCGGCGTGCAGTTTCACCCCGAACTGAAATCGCGCCCATTCGCGCCGCACCCGCTGTTCTCATCCTTCATCGGCGCGGCCGTGGAGCAGAGCCGACTGGTGTAATACTTTCGGTCATTCCGGGATGCGGGCGAAGCCCGCAGGCCCGGAATCCATAATCGCTGACCTGTGATTACGGATTCCGGACTTGCCGCTACGCGGTAACCCGGAATGACAAAACACGAGAGGAAACCTCAATGATCTACGAAATGCGCATCTATCGCTGTGTGCCGGGCCGGCTGCCGGCGCTGCTCAAGCGCTTTGAAGAGCAGACGCTGAAAATCTGGGAGAAACACGGCATCAAGCAGGCCGGATTCTGGACCGTACTGGTGGGCGACGGCAGCAACGATCTGCATTACCTACTGGCGTGGGAATCGCTCGCCGACCGCGAAAAGAAATGGAGCACTTTTCAGGCCGATCCGGCCTGGCACAAGGCGCGCGACGACAGCGAAAAGGACGGGCCGATCATCGCCAACATCACGAGCGCATTCTTGCGGCCGACGCTGTTTTCCTCTGTGAAGTGACGGCGCAGCAAAGCTACCCCTTGTACACGGAGTAGTTGAATAAGCCTGCCGGTGCCGCTATATTCCTGGTTGTTTTTTGCGAGAGCACTACTGCTCGCTAAAGACAGACCGGTATTCCGCGATCGCCGGCGGTCGCCAGGCCGCTCGCTGGTGGCACAGATGGGCAAAAAATGGCGCCGATAGTTCGGCTCTACGCTTGGGTGGTCCCCGCGTTTACGACCAGTTCGCCGGTTGATCACACGTGGGTGACAACTTACGACAACCGGCAGACGGCTTACGCCAATGATCAGCAGGTCGCGAATGCCGGCCAGTCGTATTGGTATTGTTGGGGGTCTTTTCATCCCACCGGGGGAACACCTAACAGTCCCGACGGTTACCTTGGCGCGCAGAATGGCGATCTCGCCCTCGCAACGTGCCTCGTTAAGCCCAATGCTGATTCCCGGACTGATGCAGCAGCACGCGGGACGATTTTCACTTACGGAGTGGACGGCGTATGCCACCAACTGGCCAATCAGGTTCTGTATTCAACCGGCGTTGGCGGCGTAGCGCCTCTAACAGTCGCGGGCGCCAGGGGTTATATAGCCAGTGTGTTCGTGTACGGGACCTATGGTATCCAGCACGCCGCCTGGGCCAACAAAATTGCGAGTTGCGGTGCGCCCTTGGGGGTAGTAGCCGCAGCGAGAACAACAGCGATGCCTGATCTGCCCGACGACTTCGAGAAGCGCGCCCGTGAGGTGCTCAGTGATGTTGATCCGAAAGTACTCGCTGATCTTTTGTCGTTGCGCACCGAGACAAACCAATTTGTCGCGCAGAAGTGGCCCGGCTCTGCGCCGCCTAGCGCAGATGTCCTTAATTCCCGTAACCAGCACCTGATCAACCAAGCCGCAAAGCTTCTAGGGCCGCAGAAGTTCGAAGCACTCTTTGGGTTCTCGCCGGATCAGGCGATCGACTTAGTCGATCCCAACATCCAGCAAACCAGCGGCAATTAGCAGTAGCGACGGGCCTCCGTCGTCGGCCTATCGGGGCGGTTGACCCAGCTCTATGTCGGCTTCATGGTCGCCCGCGAGGACGCTAATGACCGCCAAGCCCAATCCCATTGTTGCCATCGGCAAAGTGCGCTTCGGCAATAAGCTGCCGTTGGCGCTTATCGCTGGGCCGTGCGCGCTGGAGAGTCGCGCGCACGCCTTCGACATGGCCGGCGCGCTGAAGGAAATCGCCGCGCGCCTCGGCATCGGTTTCATCTACAAAACCTCGTTCGACAAGGCGAACCGCACCAGCGCCAAAAGCGCGCGCGGTATCGGCCTCGACAAGGCGCTGGCCATCTTTGCCGATTTGCGAAAAAAGCTCGGCGTGGCGGTGCTCACCGATGTGCACGAACCCGATCAGTGCGCGTCGGTCGCCGAAGCGGTCGACGTTTTGCAGATCCCGGCGTTCCTGTGCCGGCAGACGGATCTTTTGATCGCCGCGGCGAAAACCGGGCGCGCGGTCAACGTGAAGAAGGGACAGTTTCTCGCGCCGTGGGACATGGCCAACGTGGTGCAAAAGATCACCGGCGCCGGCAACCGCAACGTGCTGGTGACCGAACGCGGCGTTTCATTCGGCTACAACACGCTCGTCTCCGACATGCGCGCGCTGCCGCAACTGGCGAAGGCGGGCGCGCCGGTGATCTTCGATGCCACTCATTCGGTACAGCAGCCGGGCGGGCAGGGGACCTCGTCGGGCGGTGAGCGCGAGTTCGTGCCGGTGCTGGCGCGGGCGGCGGTGGCGGTGGGCGTCGCCGGCGTCTTCATCGAGACCCACCAGGACCCGGACCGGGCGCCATCCGATGGCCCAAATATGATGCCGCTCAAGCAGATGGAGCCCCTTCTTAAACAGCTTATGCAATTCGACGCGCTGGCAAAACGCTGACCGGGAACGCCTCGCGTCTCCAACGAAATTCACGAGAACTCGCCATTCCTCCCGTCCTTAGAGTCGTCAGTCTGGTCGTCTTCGCCTCGACGCTGTTCTCGCGGGCGGTCGATCCGGTGATTCCGAAGATCGCCGCCGATCTCGGCATCGACGTGAAAACTGCGGCGCTGTTGTCGTCCGCCTTCACGTTTCCCTACGCCTTCACCCAGCCGGCGCTCGGCACCATCGGCGACTTTTTCGGCAAGACCCGGCTGATGAATATCAGCCTTGCGGCCGTGGTGACCACGACGCTGGTCTGCTCCTTCGCCAGCAATTTTTCGTTGCTCGTCGCCATGCGTATCATCGCCGGCGTTTGCGCCGGCGGTATCTTTCCCGTCGGCGTGGCGATCGTCGGCGATCTCGTGCCGATCCACGCGCGGCAATTGGCGATCGGCCGGCTCCTCGCCGTGGGGCTTACCGGAAACCTGATCGGCGCCGTGATCTCAGGCGTGATCGGCGATTTGCTCGGCTGGCGCGGCGTGTTTTTCTCCATCGGTGGTTTCGGGCTCGTGGTCGCGGTGATTGCTTACTTCGCGTTCCGCGGATTGAGCACGGCGAAGTCACGGCCTTTCAACCTCGCCGCGGTCGCTGCCGGCTTCCAGGGCGTGCTCGCCGATCCGCGCGCTAAGATTTGTTTCGGCTCGGTGTTCTTCGAAGGCATCATCATCCACGGCATGTTTCCCTACGTGGCGCTGCTGCTGCTGGCGGCGGGACAGACGCACTCGTCTTATGCGGGGTTGATCATCGCGGGGTTCGGCCTCGGCGGCATTGTGTTCACGCTGTGCCTGCCGTTCCTGGTCGTCCACCTGACCGAGCGGCATCTGATGTTGTCGGGTGCCGTCGGCGCGGCCATCGCCTTCATCCTGATCTCGCTGAACATGGCCTGGTACATCCAGGCCGCGGTGTTCGTGTTGTTCGGGCTTTCCTTTTACATGCTGCACAACAACATCCAGGTGCACGTCACCGACCTGTCGCAGACCGCGCGCGGCGCTGCGCTGTCCATGCATTCGTCGGCGTTCTTCACCGGGCAGGCGATCGGGCCGATCTATTATGGCTATGCGTTTGCCCATTTGGGCCTCAGCGTGCCGCCGCTCATCGGCGCCGCCGTGATCGTGGTGATCGGCCTTGTCTGTGCGCGCTATCTGCGGCACCGGCGGCGCGATCCGGGGCTTGCCGAGGGGACTTAATAAGCCTCGTACACAGCCTTTTCCGCAGTGGTGAGCGCGCCAGTTTTAGGCGCAGCGCGACAGAGATACAATCAAACTGAGCAAACCTCCGTGGGTGGGGATTACCATGCCGGATTGGCACGCTATCTGGGAGTACGTTCGCGCTATCTGGACGTATGTTTCAGAAACGGTTTCGGGCGTTGGCGTCTGGCTGCATGTCCATGTATGGCAAACGCTATGCAGCGTCATCGAATTTTTCTTTGGTTGGATTCATCCGCATCCAAATGTCGTGTCTGCAATAATTTATTTCTTGATTATCACGTTTGTTGCGTTGACTGCGATTGTTATCCCGAAGGAAAGTCACATTCATAGGGTGATGGTGCGCGGCTGGAAGGAGTACATGGCGGAGCGTGTTTGGGTTCTCACACTGACAATATTCCTCGCCAATGGTTTTCTCCACGCAATTGAACAAACCAACCTGCTAACGACGCGACCTTTTGAAGCGTACCATCTGCCCTTCATAGGACATCTGTCCGTTAACTCACTGCTTTTGATTTCGGTCAACGTCTTGCTGTGGTCGATGGTGGTATTCTTCTATATTTGAGATGCCGAAAATTGGGAAAATGGAAACACGAGGCGGGCATTTGTCGCTTACTTTGGGCACGTAGGTGCAGCGTGGGCTTCCGAAGATTTGATTAACATGTACTGGGAGCACTGGGGCACGAAGGATCGTATCGGCGAGTCAGTGCAATGGCTACATGCTTCGAGTGGGCAAAGCATCCTCTTCGGCGTCATTGCCATTAGCACGGCCGTTGCTGTGGGGGTATCGTGCCGAACTTGGTTCGGAGAGTTCAACCCGACTGCCAAATTTATGAAAGTAGCCGTGCTAATTTCTATCGCAGTGATCGTGGTGATCACTCTGGTCGCACTTTTGGTTGGTGGCGGCGGCATCAGCGTTGCTACCTCGCCGGGTCAGGTAATCTCGCAGTCGAATTAATTGTCCTAGCGATCGGCCTTGTCTGTGCGCGCTATCTGCGGCACAGCCGGCGCGATGCGGGGGTTGCGGAGGGGACTTTAAACTCCCATCATTGCCGTATTGGCCAGGGGTGCCGCGCCCAAGCGAACGGCGCGGCTGAGATCAAACCCGTCGAACCTGTCTGGGTCATTCCAGCGAAGGGAGCCGCGTCTGACGGACCACTTGCCACATATTTCGAAGAGGCCGCGCGTGGCGATCATTGGCGCTGGCGTGGTCGGACTGGGCATCGGCTGGCGTCTCGCCGGCCGCGCCGCGGTTGAGATATTCGACCGGGGCGCTGCCGGATCGGGCGCGAGCCACGCGGCGGCCGGCATGCTGGCGGCGTGCTGCGAGGCCGAGCCGGGCGAGGAGGATTTGGTCGCCCTTGGCCGCGAGAGCCAGGCGCGCTGGCCGGCCTTTGCCGAGGAACTGTTGCGCGCCAGCGGGATCGACGTCGAATTGCGCCGCGAGGGCACGCTGGTGCTCGCGCTCACGGCCGACGACCAAGCGGAGATCGGCCATCGTCTGGAGTTTCAGCGGCGGCTCGATTTGCCGCTCGAATGGCTGTCGGCTGCCGCCACCCGCGCCCGCGAGCCCCATTTGGCCGGCAAGATCGCCGGCGCGCTGTTTTCGCCGGAAGATCATCAGGTCGACAACCGCAAGCTCGTGCAGGCGCTGCGCGTTGCCGTGGAGGCGGCCGGCGTCGCGCTTCACGAGCATCGGCCGGTGAAAGAGATTTTGATCCAAGGCGGGCGGGCGAGGGGCGTCGTGTTCGACGATGGGGCGACAGCGCCCGCCGATATTGTGGTGCTGGCCGCTGGCGCGTGGTCGCGCGGCATCGGCGGGCTTCCGCCCGACCGGCGGCCGCCGGTGCGTCCGGTCAAGGGGCAGATGCTGGCGCTCAAGATGGACGCGGCAGCGCCGCTCCTCAATCACGTGCTGTGGGCGCCCGGCGCTTATCTGGTGCCGCGGCGCGACGGCCGTCTGATTATCGGCGGCACCGTCGAAGAGAAGGGTTTTGATGAGACGATCACCGCCGGCGGCATGTTGACATTATTAGAGGCCGCGTGGCGCGCGGTGCCGGCGGTTGAGGAATTGCCAGTCGATGAAATCTGGGTCGGACATCGGCCGGGGAGCCGCGACGATGCGCCGATCCTCGGGCGCGGTCCGCTCGACGGTTTGTTTTATGCGACCGGCCACCACCGTAACGGCATTCTGCTCGCGCCGGTAACGGCGGACGCCATGGCGCGCCTCATCCTCGACGACGCGGTTGATCCGGTGATCCGCCCCTTCGGCCTTGAGCGCTTTTTGCCGGCACGCGCGGCGGAGTAGGACAGTTTGCCATGACGCAACAGACAATCCGCGTAAACGGCGAGAGTGAAGCGCTTGCCGCCACCACCGTTGAAGCCTTGTTGGCCGAGAAAGCCGTCGATACTGGGCAGCGCGGTATTGCGGTGGCGCTGAACGGTGCGGTCATCCCCCGCGCCGCGTGGGGCGACACGCCGCTCAAGCCCGGCGACAGCGTCGAGATCGTGCGCGCTCGGCAAGGGGGATGACCGAACAGGTTTTAGGAGCAAACAAATGTCCGATCCGCTCATCATCGCCGGCCATCAATTCGGCTCGCGGCTGTTTCTCGGCAGTGCCGGCTACCCCAATCGCAAGATCATGCTCGACTCTATCGCGGCGAGCGGCAGCGAGATGGTCACCGCCTCGATCCGCCGCATGAGTCTTGCCGGCGATGACGAGAGCATGGTCGACCTCTTGGCCGGCCGCGTGAAATTTCTGCCCAACACGGCCGGCTGCCAGACGGCGAAGGACGCTGTGCTCACTGCGGAACTGGCGCGCGAGGCGCTCGACACCAACTGGATCAAGCTCGAAGTGATCGGCGACCGCGAACTGCTCTATCCCGACGTGGAAGAACTCGTGTCCGCCACGCAGACGCTCGTGGCGAAAGGCTTCATCGTGCTGCCTTATTGCACCGAAGATCCGGTAACCTGCCGCAAGCTTGCCGATGCGGGCGCCGCCGCCGTGATGCCGCTCGGCTCGCCGATCGGCTCCGGCCTTGGCGTTTCCAACCCGCATCTCATCGAACTGATCTGCGCGCGCTCGCCGGTGCCGGTGGTGCTCGACGCCGGCATCGGCACCGCCTCCGACGCGACGCTTGCCATGGAGCTTGGCTGCGCCGCAGTGCTGATCAACACCGCGGTGTCGAAGGCGCGCGATCCGGTGCTGATGGCTAAGAGCATGCGCGCGGCCGTCGAAGCCGGCCGCTTCTCCCGCCTCGCCGGCCGCATCGCCAAGCGCACCCACGCCGAACCGTCCAGCCCGCAATTCGGGCTGGTGGGGACGTGAGGGCTCTGACTCTGCGTCTCGCATCAAAACGCGTACGTTTTTATTTTCAGATGGCCTAACTCATCCAAATATTCTTGCAGCGTCATCATTCCCACGCACGGCATGGCGCCGGTGCGGACATATGTTCCGCTGACGATTTTAGCGGCCAAAACAACCGCCGGAACGGTTGGAATATAAGGACCGTCGCCATCGCGGGCGATGATGAACCATTGTCTTGTGATGGGGCGGCCGGACCTGTCCGCGCCCTTGAGAATGACATGCATCCCGCCGTCGGCAGAGTCGATCGGATCCAACCAATTGCTCGCGTTGAGCAGCACCGACGCATGTTTGGACAGGTCGATGGGGAGCCCGAGGCGCACGCCCCAGGACAACAGCCACAGGCCAAAATGGATGACGGGAATCTCCATGCCGGCGGAAAACCGTATGCGTTTGATGCCGTATTTCTCGGGCAACAGATCGAGATCGGGAATGTCGCAATTCGCCATCCATCGGCTGCCGATTTCGGGATAGGGCTGCAGGTAGATGTTCTGCCAGCCGTACCGCGTTTCATATCCGGCGCAGGGCTTTAGTTTCTTGCCGACGTAACTCAGGATGGCCTGCGTGGTGGCGAGCCCGCGCTCCGCCTTTTGGCCGGGCGCGATACCGAACGTGAGCGAGTCGATAGCGGAAAATTGGGGAAGGAAGTGCTCGATCACGGCGGCGGAGAGCGCCGGGACGGTGCTGGCGCCGCTGATCACGGCGACATTGTGCTCTTTGGCGTCGGCATCCAGCTGCGTAATGCCGGTGACGAAATCGCGTCCATCTGCAAGATCGATGTAATGCACGCCGCTCGCGATGCAGGCACGGGCTATGCCGTAGTCGGCGTTCTGGAACGGGCCGCAGGTGTTGATGACGACAAGCGGCTTCAATATCTCGAGCTGACGGGGAAGATCCGACTCCGCATCAAAGATTGCCCAGTCGGCCAGTCGGGGCGGCAAGACCTTTGCCAATGCAGCGGCTTTGGCGCCGTCTCGCCCCGCGATGAGGACGGCGATGCCTTTGCGGGTCAGCAAGCGGGCGACGCGTTTGCCAAAATTGCCGTAGCCGCCGAGGATGAGCACTTTCATCGAGCGCCTCCGGGGCGGCGCGGCCGCCGATGCGACCGCTCAGGACAGTAGAATAAAATAATGGGCTACATAATCCTCAAATGGGTTCACATTCTGAGCGCCACGATCCTGTTCGGCACGGGGATCGGCAGCGCCTTTTATGTGTTCGCGGCCAACCGCGATAAAAATGTTGCCGGCATCTATTTCGCCACCACGCATGTGGTTATCGCCGACTGGCTATTCATTGCGCCCGCCGTTGTCATTCAATTCGTCACCGGCGTGTGGCTGCTTTACCTCACCGGATATTCCTTGTCGGATGGTTGGGTACGATGGGGCATGGCGCTCTATTTTTTCGCAGGTATTTGCTGGCTGCCGGCCGTATGGATGCAAATCAAAATGCGCGACATGGCGAAGGCCGCGCTCGAAACCGGAAGATCGCTGCCTGAATACTATTGGCGGTTGGATCGGTGGTGGATCATCGCCGGCTCGCTGACATTTCCGGCCGTCGTCGTTATCTTTTATCTGATGGTGGCCAAGCCGTAGGGCTGGCTTATGAGCGCGCCACCGGCGTCAGCCCACCATCTCCCGCACCATCGGAATAACCTTGGTGCCGTAAAGCTCGATGCTGCGCATGAGCTTGTCGTGCGGCAGCGTGCCCGAACTGTACTTCATGTCGAAGCGGGCGATGCCGAGAGCCTTAGCGGTTGCGGCCAGTTTGCGCGCGACGGTTTCGGGCGAGCCGACGTAGAGCGAGCCGCCGTCGATTTCCTGGTCGAAATGCGCGCGCGTCACCGGCGGCCAGCCGCGCTCGGCGCCGATGCGGTCGCGCATATCCTTGTGGTGCGGGGAAAGTTCCTCGCGCGCCTGCGTATCGCTGTCGGCCACATAGCCGTGTGAGTGCAGACCGATGGGTTTTACTGCGCGGCCCATTTGCTCGAAGGCGCGCTTATAGAGATCGACGTAGGGCAGAAAGCGCCGCGGATCGCCGCCGATGATCGCCAGCATCATCGGCAAATCGTAGTGCGCGGCGCGCACCACGGACTCCGGGCTGCCGCCGACGCCGATCCAGGTTTTCAGCGGACCGTGTTCGAGGGGAGGAAACACGCGCTGGTCTTTCAGTGGCGTGCGTGTGGTGCCCTGCCACGTCACCGTCTCGTTGCGGATGAGCGCGACGAACAGATCGAGTTTCTCCTCGAACAGCTGTTCGTAATTCGAAAGATCATAACCGAACAGCGGGAATGACTCGGTGAACGAGCCGCGCCCGACAGTTATTTCGGCGCGGCCGCTGGAAGCCGCATTCAGGCTCGAGAACCGCTCGAAGACGCGCACTGGATCGTCGGAGGAGAGCACCGTGACGGCCGAGCCGAGCACGATCCGCTTGGTGCGGCCGGCGATGGCCCCGAGCACGACCTCGGGAGCCGAGATGGCAAAGTCGGGCCGATGATGTTCGCCGACGCCGAAGGCCTCGATGCCGAGCGCGTCGGCAAGCGCCGCCTCCTCGATCACATCGCGAATGACTTGCGCCTGCGACTGCAGGCGTCCGTCCGGTCCGGCGGTGAGATCGCCGAACGTATCCAGCCCGAATTCCATTTGCTGCGGTATATGCTGCGGCAGATCGATCCGTGCAAGCGCGAACTCACCCTATCGCGGCGTGCTGTTTCAGCCGGCCTCGAATACCGCCAGCATCGCACCCGTGGTGCCGCCGGCTGCCATGTCGGGGCAGGTGCTGAGCGCCGCCAGCAGGTCCATCTCGGCGCGTAGCGTCACGTAAGCGCCCGGCGGCTTGGGCCGGATGTGTGAGTGTTCCAGTTCGCCTGTGTCGGCGTGGATGATCATGTGCTGGAAGATGTTGAACGGGCTGGGTACGTCCTCGATCGCGATGCCGTATGGCGCAAGCGCGCCGCCGAGATTCTCGGTGCAGCCCCGCGGCGGCATTTCGGAGAGCGGCCGCCCGTAGGTTTTCTCCCAAATACCCTTGGCGGCCGCGAGCTCGTGCCGCTTGCGGCTGCACATGCCTTCTTGCAGGTCGTGATGGCCTTCCTTGAACATGTCTTCCACGATGGTCATCATCGTATTGTTGAGTTTCGAGATCAGTTGGTCGCCGGTGGAGAGGAAAACCTTTCGCTGATTGGCCTTGGTGCGGGCCTGATCGAACCGCTCGCGCAGGTTCTGGCGGTTGAAGCAGACAAAATCGATGATGGTCTGCGAGGTAATGCGCACCGATTGTCCGGCCTTCAGATCGAATGCAAAGCCGATGTTGCGCGGCATTTGCCGCTCCCACAGCATCTTGTCGGGCATGGTTTTGTTTCCTGCGGGCTTCGAGGCTGCGGTGGCTGAAAAATGGTCTTACGCGCCGTTATTCGGCAATGGCCTTCGACGCTTTTTCGATCACGTCCGGAGGAATCGCGTAGAGCTTGGCCAACAGCTCGTCGACCTCGCGGCCGCTCATAGGCCCGATATCGATTTTCTCCCTGGCGGCTTCGGCGAGTAGATCCGGGTCCTTCATGGTGTCGTCGAACGCCTTGATAAGCGCCGCCTTGCGGTCGGCCGGGATGCCGGGCGGCGCCGCGAAGGGACGGCCGATCGCCTGGGGAGCGAAATCGATGTACAGGATCTGCTTCTTTTGCGGATCATCGATCAGATCCAACGCCAGCGGGACATCGGGCAATTCGGGGTCCTTCTTAAGCGCCGCCTGGACCAGCAGATTGACGCTCTTGTTTTTGATCCAGTCAGCGTGCGTCACCTTGAGGGTGCCCCACGACAGCCCGCAAATCCCGTCGACCTCGCCGCGTTCCATGGCAAGCGTAATGTCGTTGGTCCCGGGATAGCCCGAAACGAGTTTGATCTTGGCGCCAAAGATGTTCTTGTAGAGATGCGCATAGATATCGGAATCGGCCGCCGCGAACTGGCCGCCCATCACCACGGGCTTGGTCAGCATGTCCTGAAAGGTTTTGACCTGCGACTTGGCTCCGGTGAGGCAAAGGCTGGTGTCGCCCGACATGCTGCCGATCCAGGAAAATGCGCGACCGTCGAAGTGAGCATCCTGCGGCGTAACCAGCGGCATGGTGGGGATGCTGCGCGAAAACGTGCCGATGATGGAGCCGTCCTTGGGGGCGGCGGAATACAGAAAGTTGCTGGCGCGCAAGCCGCCGGCGCCGGGCATGTTCTCCGGGACGACGGAGGGATTGCCGGGAATGTGCTTGCCGATGTAGCGGGCCAGAAGCCGCCCGTAGAGGTCGTATCCACCACCAACCGTGTAGGAGATGAGAACGGTCAGTGTGCGGCCACGGTAGAAATCCTCAACCTCGTTGGCCGCGGCAGGACGGGGCAGGGTGAAGACGATGAGCAGGGCTGTGGTGAGCAGCATGCACGCCTTGGTGCGGAGCGTTCGGTCGGTAGGCCGTTTCATATGGCTTGATTTCCCCTGAGCCCGGCATGCGTCGCTTTCGCGAACCGCAATGTTACGCACACCCGCCGTGCGCACAAGGGACGGGCCGTGCGGCGGACTGCCTCTGTGGCGCAAGTGAAAACGGTCAGTTTAGTTGCTGCCGAACGGCAGGCGCTCGATGTCGAGATCGGCAGTCATGATCTGCCGGTGTGCCCGGTCTAGGTAGGGCTGCAGCTTGGCGACGCGTTGGCTGATCGCCGCGAAATCGCGCCTGAAATCCGGCATCACCGCTTTCACGGCTTCGTAGATGGTGTCTTCGTCTAGGGTCGTAAGCTGGCGGTCGCGCACCACAACCTTGCCGTCGACGATGACGTGGCGTACTCCGCGCCCGGCTTCGATGTGGACGAGCTGCCGGGCCGCGCTGTTCATGGGCGACCACGTCGGGTCCTTGGTATCGATGAGCGTAAGGTCGGCCTTGAAGCCGGGCGCGATGCGTCCGATTGCGTGGCCGAGCCGCGCCCCGTCAGCGCCGCCTTCGGTTGCCGCGCGCAGCGCCGCAACGGCCTGCGGCGGACCCGGGATGGGATCGCTCACCGCGGCCAGCAAAGTGAACAGCTTCATCGCCATGAACATGTTCTGCGCGTCGGAGCAGCTGCAATTGTCGCAGCCAAGGCCGATGCGAACGCCGGCATTCTGCAGCAGCCGGATTGGCGCAACGCCGCATTTCATTTTCAGGTTGCCTTGGGGATTGAGAACCACTCCGGCGCCGTGCTCGGCCAGCATGTCGATCTCTGCCGGCGCGAGCCAGACGCTGTGGGCAAAATTAAGCCGCGGATCGAGTACGCCCTCTTTGGCCAATCGCTCAATCAAGAGTCCGCTGTACTCGGGAATAGTCAGGCGCGCCTGCAGCGCCATGCCGCGCGATTCATAAATGTGGGTGTAGACGGGAACATCATAGCGGCGCGCCAGTTCCATCGTGCGCTGCATGATTGCCGTCGAGCAACGCTCGGGCGAGGAGGGGCCGAGCGCCCACGACACCCGCGGCTGCGGCGGCGCCTTAAGCCGCGTGGTCTCGAAGTGGCCGATCAGGTCAAGCTGCCGCTCCGGTTCGGTGGAGGTGGAGAGCAGCGGATGAAGCTCCGCCGGAAAGGTGTCTTTCCAGAACGGAATGGTTTCGATGCCTTTGCGGTCGGCGTATTGCAAAGCGAAGATGACGCGGATGCCGACCTGGTCGTAGGCCTTCATCACCGCGTCCATGTGGCGCTCCTGATACGGATAGAGCGTCAGCATGTCCTGGATGGTCGTCATCCCCGAGCGCAGGCATTCCAGCGCGCCCAACAGCGTACGCGCGTAGACTTCCTCCGCCGAGCGTGGCGGATATTGCGGCGGCAGCGCGTAGAGCCGCCAGGTCTCCAGTGGCACTTCTTCGAGCGTGCCTTTCGCCAGTACGTCGTGGGAGTGATAGTGGGCGTTCACAAAGCCCGGCAGCGCCAGGAAGTCGCGCGCGTTGATGACCGCGACGCTTCGTTGCTCTCCGGGCTGGTAGCTTGGCGAGATTCCGGCGATCTTATCGCCCGCGATGGCGATATCGACCCTCGGTGGATCGTGCCAGTCGGCGCCGGGCGTCAGGGCGCGACCGCCTTTCAGCAGTAAGGTCGTACCGGTCGGGATCGCGTCTTCGGCCATGCCATCGCTCGCTTTGCGAGGCCAGCTTTGCCGCGAGGGACGCCCTCATGCAAGGGACTGAACCGAATGACTGCATTGCCGCAATTATGGTCGGCGCGCTGTCGCGTCAGGACGCGTGGCGCGGACGAAAGGACTGGTCGCTGAAGGGAAGTTTCCTCACCCAGTGCCGAAGGCCGCAACCGCGCATCGGACGGCAGCGGTCGAAACGGCAAGGATGTCGCTAACCCACCAACCAGATTGCAGCGGCGACTATGGCCACGAGCACAAGGCACCAGACCACAAGCTCACGCCAGCTCCATTCCGATTTGCGATTGGGGGTCAGTTCAGGATGGGCCATGACAACTTTACGCCGGACATGCACGCCGCAACATAACACCAGACGTGTAGCCTTATTTCTCTCACGAAGAAAAATTGTTTGTCGAGGTCAATCTCTCCCGACTGTTGAAATTTTCGGGCAGCGATCTCGGCGCCGGATCGCGGTGGCCAAGCGCGATCGGAGGGTGCGACATATTGGACGAGCCGCCGACTGAGAAATCATGTTCTCGACAGTCCGCGATAAGCGAATTTCGTGTGGCCGTCGAGGTGTCCGCCAAACGGCGGACCTTTGCCAGCCGCCCAGGGATTGATTGGCTCTAAAGCCGTGATTTGGCGCGATTTTCTGGCCATTTTCTACTATGACAGCCCACCATTGCGTGCCACAATCTCACCCGCCGACGTGGGACTTGGGCCTGGGTGAGGGCTCGGTGGAGGCACCCTGTGGCGCAGACGGCCGCATGGCTTTCCGCGGTTGAAGCCAGACGGTTGCCGGCGCCGGGCGAGTGGAGCCCGTCTAAGGACGCGGGTGTGTAGGGGTGCGTTCAAATGAAGCTCTTAATTTCGGTGATGACTCTTCCGAAAAATTTATGGCGCAGGTTCGCTATTGATCGTACGGGCATAACGACAGTCGAGTTTGCGGTCGGGATTCCAATATTCACAGCGCTGGTTGTCGGCGCGGTCCAGGGCGGCCTTCTCCTTTTCGACGAAATTGAGCTGGCAAATGCCGCCGTCGTCGGGTCGCGTACGTTCGCGGTGGCTCGTCAGCCGTCATGCTTGGGATGCACCGCGCAGCCTTACACAAGCACGATCGACGCCATCGCAAACGCGGGCGGCTTGGAGCTGGCGGCCGCAAACGTGGCTTTGGCCGTCGGCGGCACTCCCTGCATAAGTGATGCGGCCTGCCTCTCGGCCCTCAACGGCGCCCGCTCTTCGGGGGCTCATTATTCGCCCTCATCGCAGACGAGCGTCACTGTGACGTATGCTTGCCCAAGAGTGCTGCCGTCTGCCTTGTTTGACGTTATCGGAGCTTGCCCCGGCGGAAGTCTTTCGTTCAAGCTGTCGCAGCAGGTCCAGTAAGCCAGCGTCTCCGCGGCGTGTCGGTTTGCGTCGTGGCCGGACCAAATCGCGGTCAAACAATTTATGCCCGGCGCGCGGTGATGCGCACGTGAAACGTCACCTGCTCGCAAATCACCTCGTTTTTCTTCGTCGGCGCGCATTCACGATTAACAACTAACATATCCGGCGTTTGACGGTTGTTGGGTTTCAGCTATTGCTTACAGCGTTTTAGTCCCGTGTAGCGTAGGAGGGGCAGGTGTTTCGCGTAGGGGTTCTTTTGGTCGCTCTCGCCTGCTCAGCAGGTACAACCCCAAGCCTTGCGCAAAGTCTGGAAAGTCAGGGCTATCGCTTCAGTAGACGCGAGAACGCCTGGGTGCCTATCCCGGCCTATCTGCAACCGCGGGCCGAAGGAGACTCTGAGTTTATCAAAGTGCTCACTCTGCAAAACTATTATTTCAACAGAGCCGAAAACACCTGGAAGCCTCTGCCGACTTATTTGGTGCAGTAGCTCAAGCTGGTCTGGTAAGCGAACGGACACGACCGGCCCTGGTCGCGGACCAGGTAGTGCGCGTTTCTGACGGTCCGTCCCTCACAGTCGGATAATTGTCGCTCGGCGCTGGCACACGAAGGCGTCAGTGCGCTGCCGTTCTGTTTGCGTGTCGCGGTTACGAGCGCTGGCCCAGTAACCCCCGGATACCACCGTCAGGCGGGGTGAAATGGAACCCGCTGAGCCCGTGCATTTCGCCCCGGTGTGATAAATTTGCACTATTACGCCACGACTTGCTTGGTTAAGCTTTCGTTAATGTAAGTTGCGTCAAGGGGGTCGTGTTGTGTCGCGTTGGCGTTTGCTGGGCGCTGCGGCGTCTTTGATTCAAGCCCTGACTGTTGTGGGTGCTGTTGCGGCCGAGCTACCGGTCAAAGCGGCTCCGCCCCCACCTCCACTTCTTTGGACAGGCTTCTATATCGGCGCCAACGTGGGCGGCGGATTCAGCCAGAAGACCTTCTTCGACAACTTTCTACCGTTCGGCGGTCCAATCGGAGCCGTTGACGCGTGGCCGCGACCGTCCGGCTGGGTGGGCGGCTTGCAGGCCGGCTACAACTATCAGATCAATTCCATCCTGTTCGGCCTTGAAGGGGATTTCACTTGGCTAGGGACCAAGAGCAGCTTCTCCTGTTTCCCGCTGCTAGCGCCGCAGACTTGTACCGCCGATCCTGAATGGGTCGCTGCCATTACGGGGCGGCTCGGTGTCGTGACGGGGCCAGCGTTGTTCTACGTGAAGGGCGGCCCGGCCTGGATTCGGGACACCTATACCGACTTGGCATTGCCGGGTGCTCCGGCCTTGGCCGCGCCGGGCGATTTCTTTGTCGGAAGTGAGATCAGGTCCGGTTGGACCGCAGGAGTAGGCGTCGAATACATGTTCTTGCCGAGCTGGTCGTTGCGGCTCGAATACGACTATTACGGCTTTGCCGACCGCTCGGTCGGGCTCGACGGTGTGGACGGAGGCTTTTTCACCGAGCTGATCCGCCAGAACATGCAGACGGTCACTCTGGGAGTGGATTATCACTTCTTCGGCGCGGCCGCGCCGCTCCCGGCTCCCATATTGACCAAGGCGCGCAGCTCTGACGAGCCTGAATCCAACATCATGGCGTTTACCGGAATCGACGTCTCGAAGTTCAGCGTTTCGGGTTGGATTGGGACGCTGATCGCGCCGTCGAAGGATCTCGATACTTCGGGCTTGCGCGTGTGGCTGGTGGGTGAATCAGGTGGCTACCTGTATCACGATGGCGGCGCCGCCTTCCACGGAATCTACGAGAGCGGCGAGGTACTGGCGGGCTACGGGTTCGAGGGTGACAATTATTCGATCAACCTGTTGGCGGGACCGAATGCCATCAATCACATGGTATCTCCCTACGATCCCACCAATCGCGTGCAAGGGACCGACGGCGGAATCAAGGTCCGCGCCGATGCGTACCTGACCCCGGCCACCGGGTTCATGAGCTACAGCGAGGGCGAATATTCGACGGCGTTCCAGACCTATTGGGCGAGGGAAAAAGTTGGCTTCGATATCACCCACGGACAGGAGATTTATGTCGGTCCGGAAGTGGCCGTGTTGGGCGATGAGCGATTTAATCAATGGCGTGTCGGCGCCCATATCTCGAACATGAAAATCGGGAAGATGGAAATCGACCTCTCGGCCGGCTTCGCGGATGACAGCATCGTCGGCACGAGCGCGTACACGCACGTCGAACTGAGCCAGAATTTCTAAGGCGGAATCCCACCGGGAGGATCGGCGGGCGCGGTCGCCGAACCGCGCCTCGTTCGCTTTTGCGGACGGCAGGTTCTGCCTTCAGCGAATACAAGATATGCTCTCCGGCAGCCGTCGCGACGAAGCCGGCTCTTCGAAGATATTATTTGCGACCATTTGCCGGTCTGATTTTGGTTAATTGCGGATTCTGAAGCACTGCGGCGACGCAATCGAGCAGTCGGTCATCACTTATCCTAGCAATCGTCGATTTGCACTTGCGCTGTGCTGCTGTTGTCGGGTCACGCGCTAACCTTGCCATTTAAGGTTATTTGCCGATGTCACTGGAGTCCGTCTGTGTTGGTCAGCGATAACCATTCGAGCCCGAGTGGAGAATATGCGTGACTGAGAATCTTGACGTCACCAAACGCTCCGTACGGTCCGGCCATCTATCGGTAGGGAAGGATGGCCATGAGGACCGTCAGGGCGTTGGGGAAACACAGCGGTGCAATGCGAGTACAATGAGCGACCGGCGTCATCTGAAGGAGACACGTCCGTTGCGGAGCTGAAGTGCCTCGCGCGCGCGCAAGACAATGGCGCGAGCGAACCACTACAGCGGATAAACTATATCGAAGGATGGCGAAAAACCGTCGGAGCCGCAGCCCACGAGCCGGCGGCGGACCGGGACCGCATAGAGGTTTGGCTGAGCCCGGTACAGGGCCTCGCGGCCGACACCAGCTATCGTGAAATCCTCAGCGCCAACGAGCTGCTGGCGTTGGAGCAGATCAGGTTACCTGCACTGCGTAACCGTAAGCTTGCGGGCAGGGTGCTGCTGCGGACCGCGCTTTCCCATGCGGTGAACGGGTGCATCAGTCCGCGCGAATGGCGGATCCACCCCGATGCCAATGGGCGGCCGGTCATTGCAAAGGGCCTGCCGCAGGTCAACTTCAGTATTTCGTACGCCGAACCGGTGGCGGTCGTGGCCGTCTCGGAAAAACTCCCCCTTGGGATCGACGTGGAAACCGTCGAAGACACCACGGAAGATCTGATCGCGGCGTTCTGCTGCTCGTGCGAACAGGGCCTGTTGGACTCGGGGCCCGCTTCCCAGAATTCCCGCGAATTTATCAGGCTTTGGACCCTCAAGGAGGCTTACACGAAATTGGTCGGCCTCGGTCATGGAATCGACTTCGACACCATCGGTTTCAGTTTGGATTCGTTGCATCTGCTGCACGGCGCGTCGGTGCAGGTGAAAGACCGCAACGTGCATTTCGAAACCATGTGGGTGACCAGCGGCCGAACGTTAAATCACGTGTCGATCGCCATCGATTTCTCCTCGTCTGCATGCGCATTGGCGGACCTGCAGGTCATGTCCATTGCAAGTCCGGACGGGAGCGCGTCAGCGATCCATGTTCCGAACGTCAACATTTTGGGGCAAGCAAATCCGCTGAGGGCAGACCGACAATGAACCTGGTAAGCCCGATCGACACAAGGGCGCTTTACGCAGACGAAAGCGCTCCGGATCCGAAGCTTCTGCATCTATTCTTTGAGCTTCAGGCGACGGCGCGAGGCGCTCATCCCGCGGTCGAGTGCGGCGGTGAGACGTTCACCTACAGGCGCCTGGACCGGATGTCGAACCGGATCGCCCATTGGCTGCGCGAGCGCGGCGTCGGCCCCGGCGCGATGGTCGGGATCTGCATGGAAAAATCCTGCCGGCTCTACGCGGCGATCCTCGGTGTTCTGAAAGCGGGCGGTGCCTACGTGCCGATCGATCCCAAATTTCCGATCGATCGTATTCGCAGCATCCTGGAGGATGCCTGGATCCAAAGCGTCATCACGTCAGGGAGCGAGCTTGACGAGTTGGCGGCGGCCCAATCGATGACGCTGCTCACGCTGGATGCGGATGCGACGCAGGTCAGCCGGCAATCGCGGCAAAGGTTGGATGGCGGCGAGATCAGACTTAAGCCCGATGATCCCTGCTACGTGATCTACACATCGGGCTCTACCGGAAAACCGAAAGGCGTCATCATCGAGCACCACAATGCGGTCAATTTTGTTCGGGCGCTGAAGACGACCTACAAGCTCGGATCCAATGATCGCGTCTACCAGGGTTTTTCGGTTGCGTTTGATGCCTCGGTCGAGGAGATCTGGGCGGCATTCGCGCGTGGCGGCACCCTGGTCGTCCCGCCCGATGCGGTGGCTCGCTCGCCATTCGATGCGCGCGAGTTTATTTCGACCCAAGGGATCACGTTCTTTTCGACCGTTCCCACCTTCCTGGCGATGATGGACGGCGATTTGCCGTCGGTTCGA
>JBAUYV010000154.1:0-53535 GCA_049584975.1 Xanthobacteraceae bacterium
TTCGTGAAGTGCTGCGCTCCGCGCCACTTCAAAATTCTGCATTATTAATGTATTTTACTCAAATTATTACCTGTCAACACGCTGTTAATTAACCCCTAAGGGGATTCGCTAACGACGAAATAGCAGACACGCAGTGAAAGGGCTCTTTTATCGATCAAACACCTGCCGCAATATGATGATTAACCACGATGTCTCTATCATCGCGGCTCGGAACCGGCGTTGATCTGATGGTTAGCATCGAGCGTTAGGGTGCCTTTCGGCGAGTTAGACCAACGGGAATGCTGCCGCAATGGTAGTCTAAAATGACAGAGCTCATTGAATTATCGGAACTGGAGAGGCCCGTTCGTAAGGAGCGCCAAGATTCCGTCGGTGCCGGTTTCCGCCCACCGCTCGTTTCCATCATCATTCCGACGCTGAATGAGCGCGATAACGTGCGTGAAATCGTATCGCGCCTCGACGACGCCTTGGCCGGGCAGGCCTGGGAGGTAGTTTTCGTCGACGACGATTCAAGCGACGGCACTCTCGAAGTCCTGCGCGATGTGAGCCGCTCGGACTCTCGGGTGCGATATCTGCACCGCATAGGTCGCCGCGGATTGGCCTCTGCGGTCACCGAAGGCGTCCTATCCACAAGCTCGCCTTTTATTGCCGTGATGGATTGCGACCTCCAGCATGACGTTGCCGTGTTGCCGACGATGCTCGGGCGGGTGCAGGACGCTAATTGCGACATCGTCGTTGCGTCGCGCTTCATGGCGACGGCAGGCATCGGTGACTGGTCGAAGAATCGGTTGTTTCTCAGCAACGTAGCGAAGAAGCTCGCCCATCTCGTGCTCGCATCGGAAATAACCGATCCGATGAGCGGCTTTTTCATCATCAGGCGTGGCGCATTCGATCTGGCTGTTCGCGATCTTTCGAACCAGGGCTACAAGATCCTTTTGGACATTCTGCTTTCCGCCAAGCCCAGCCTTCGCGTTGAGGAGGTTCCCTACACGTTTCGCGCCCGCGTACGCGGCGAGAGCAAGGTCGAGCCGATCGTTGTCCTGGAATACTTTACGCTCTTGTTCGATAAGCTCTTTGGTCACGTTATCCCGCCTCGCTTTGTCGTATTTTCTCTTGTCGGCGGCGGCGGTGTTCTCGTGCACATGGCGGTTCTGGCAGCCATGAACCGAGGCCTTGGCGCGGTCTTTGTGACGGCAGAAATATACGCCGCGATCGCCGCAATGATATTCAACTTCTTCGTCAACAACCTGCTGACCTATAGCGACAGGCGTCTTCTGGGTTTTTGGCCGATTGTGCGCGGGCTGTTCATCTTTTGCGCGCTTTGCTCGATTGGCGCGGTCGCCAATGTGGGCATTGCGTCTGCGTTATTCCGCCAGGATTACTCTTGGTGGCTGGCAGGCCTCGCAGGCGTTCTTGTCGGCGCGGTTTGGAACTACGCCACAACGTCCATATTCACGTGGCGCCGGGCCAATCGGTGATCTGCCGATAATGGGCGCGCCGCACCGCAGTTTTACGGTCGGCGTCCGGCTGACGAGCTAGAGACACCCGAGCAGCATTACGCCGATTACCGCTCCCGCAATGGACGGCGCGTAGGAGATGGCGTTGCCGCCGGTTAAGGGTTTGGTCCTGGCCCATCCAACTTTGACCGCGGCCACATGCACGCCGATGAGCAGGAGAAGAATAATCGCAAAGGGCAGGGCGCAATGTACACCGACCCACAGACAGGCAACCGTCATGAGCTTCACGTCGCCACCGCCGAGCACTCTCTTGGAAAAGAACCAGAGCAGCACGGCAAACATGATCAAGGCGAACAGGACGTTCAGTACGATGTCAAACCACGACAGAGCGACGAACGCGAATGGGACATACAGTGCAAGCAGCAGCAGCACCACATAGTTTCTGATCTTGAAAATGCGAAAGTCGGTGATGCCGGCGTACAAAAGCACCGCTGCCGTCGCGATCTCGATATAGACTTTGTACTGGTGACCGTGCAGCAGCAGGTCAAGTTGAACGCGCTGATAGAAAGAATGCAGGTCCATGCCGGTTAAGAAAAAATTTCTCTCCAGTAGGAGCGATGCGATATCGCCGATGAAATAAAGGCGACCAGCAGTACGGCAACCGCGAAGAAGAACGACGGCGCCCACAGCGCGGCGAGCTTCACTCCGGCTTCCGCTGCCGGGCAGTTCGCCACATACGATCCGTACAGCAGAAACCCGCTGTAGAGCAGACTGAGGTTGCTGGCGAGTGCGAGGAGAAACCTGTTGCGCGCCAGCAGCCCGGCGCAGATCAAGGCGAGGAGCGGAACCGCCACGCTGAGCGTTCGCGCAAGCTCGCCGAGGGCCAATCCGTTTTCGGCGACGAAGCTGTACTGAACGGGGCGAAAAACTTCGAGGTTAAGGTACCAGAGCAGCGGCGATGACGGCCAATAGGCCAAGGCGTGGGCGCCAAATTCGGCTCCGACCAGCGCAACAATCACCCCCATGGGGCCAGCGAGCTGAAGCTTCTCGTTGTAGAGCATGCCCCATGTTGCGCGCAAAAAATTAATAAGCGGAGAACGGTTGCGGCGCCGCCGCGCTGACTTGGATGCGGAACGTTGAATTTGCATGAACCCTCCTCGTTGGAAGACATTCACGCGCGCCTGACTAAAACGGCCTTGTTGGGCGGACGCTTTTTATAAACGAGAGAATCCGCTGCCCGGCTCTTGTCTCAGAGCGGCCGCGACGCGGACTAACGGGAATAAACCAGCAGGACGCAACAGGGATGCGGCATCATATAGACGATTCGCCGCCTGCAAAAGGCGGCGACCGCTCGCTCTGCACTGTCCAATGGAGGCGGAGGAAAGCTAAATCTGATGGGTTTGGCTTAAATGTGCGCTAACCAAAAGGGGTCCGGCTAACGTCAGCGGCATGGAAATTTGCCAACCGCTCTTGGCGCCGCACAACATCGAACTGCCGGTTGCTGGGCATGGCGCGCGAGCGCGCCCCAGGCGCCTCGCCGCACGAGCGCGGCGGAATTATTCCGCAGGATTCAGTAACCGACAGCGATAGCGGCGCTAGCAGTAGCCGCCGGCTGGGGTCGTGCCGCACGGGATCAACGCCGTGTGTGTCAAACTGTGCGCGATCTGAGTGAAAATTACGCCCAGGTCGGAGGCTAAGTTCACTGACTGGCAGGTCCCGGAGCCTCCCGAGCCGTCGGAGTAGAATAGCGATGGATTAGGGATGGCGCCAGGCGACGAAGCGATGTTCTGCATCGTCTGGCAGGCGGTGACATTTTTTATGGGGGCCGTTTCGGAATCGGAGCAACTGCCGGCAGCAGTGCTTGTCCCATAGGCAACCGAATACACCCAGGTTCCTGCTTGCGCGGCAGTTTGGGCCGCTGTGATCGCCGAATTGCACTGATTACTGGCGGGTGCGCCGTCGCCGTTGCCGGCCCCGCCATCGCTGAGCAGAATCATTATATTCTGCACGCCGGCCTCATGACTGCTACTCGTCAGTGCGGTCTGGGCCGCCGTGATTGCGGCAGCGAAGTAAGTGCCTTCGCCGCCAACGGGGGTAATCCCGGCGCAATTGGCAGGCCCTTGGGCTGCGGTTACAAGAGTGGAACCGTTGTTCAGAGAGCCATTGGAATTCTGGTAATCGTTTGACAAACCAACGACCTGATAGGTCGGCGAGGAGGCGTTGTACGCCTCAACCGCAGGCGCAGTCGACGACGAGCAATCGGTATCGTTCGAAACCGGTGCGCCGCCGCAGGAACTTTTGCCCTGTGGTCCGCAATTGGTCGCGGTGTTTGTGTTCAATGGTGGGAATACCATGAGGCCGACATAGTCCTGCGCCGCCACGAGTGCGTTCAGCAGTTGCCTGGCCCCGAACATTGCGCATTCGATCTTCGTAGGGTTATTGGTTCCGCAGGTGGTGCTGTTGCCATTGGGGTCAGAATTCTTCATCGATTCACTCGTATCAACAACGATCATCACGTTGAGCGGCGGCGTAGGGCCGGGACCCCGCGCGAGCGCGAGCGAGGTTGCCGTTAGCGTCACCGGCGGTATGTGCAAGATCTCGCCTAAGGTCAGCGACACCGTCGCCTGCTGTCTCACCTCGACGCCATTTGCAAGGGGGTTTGTGGCGGTCGACAGGGTACATGCGGGGTAATTCGATTGCTGGGCCAGAGTCGGGCATCCTCCGCTGGATGTACCGTTCAGCGCTACCAACTTAGGGTAACCGGGCGCGTTGGTAACGGTGGGACCGGGGTGGACGTTTTTATTGGCGGTCGTGCCGGTGTAAGTGGCGCCGTAGTCAGTCGCCGCGGCGGTTGCTGAAGTGGAGCTGTAAATCTCCAGCGCTCCTGCCGCGGCCGCAAAATCGGTGGAAGCCTGTAGCTGTCTTTTTATGTAGAAGAGTTTGCCGCCGTCGATCGCGAGCGCGCCCAATCCCACAATGGCGACGATCCCTATCGCTACCAGGATGAACACTGCGCCGCTCTCGTCGCGGCGCAAACGGTCGGCAAAGGATGCGATTCCCCATTTCATTTTACGCACTCCCTTCTCTGGTCATTGCACAGGCGCTTGCATCGTAGAGGTCGGGCAAAGGTTCAGGTGAATGGGGAATCCCGGGACCTCTATCAGGTCTTCAAAGCTGCACGACGCCGAAAACTGTACTTGCACGCTTACCGCTTCGGGTGGGCTGGAGCCGGCCAAGTAGGCGTTCTGCAGGTCTGTTTGGCACTGGGAATCGGTTGTGCAGGCCGCGTTATTGACCTTGAGGGTGATCGTCACATTAGAGCCGAGCGTCGTCGCGTTTTGAATCGCGGTCACGGTGTCGGTATAAGGCGTGGTGTCCAGCCGACTGATCGAAAACTGTCGCGCGCCCACCGCCGCACCGTTGGTCACCATAATGTAATGGTAAAAGATCAGCCCGAACTGCATGATCCCAAACATCACAAGAAGAAGCACCGGCAACACGAGGGCGAACTCGAGGAACGCCGCGCCGGCACAGTCTCTTACAACCTCAAACACTCGCGGACGCATAACGGTAGGACCTCCCAATCCGGGGAGCTATAAAACCGAAGCTTGCCAAGGTCCATTTGCAGTTACATTTACAATTAATAGCTAAAACGATTAAGCTAAATTGAGCTGTCAGTGATGTTAGGCGCGCGGGCGGCAGGATCTGTATAAGCGATGCCACTTGCCTTACGGCGCTCAGCGCCGCCTACGCCGCCTACTATGTTTCGGGCACGCATTATTCTTCGGCGTCATGGATAACCGTCACCATGACTTATCCGTGGCCGGCGTTTCTGCCGATCTGAGCCGCAAGCGTCGCTAACAGGAGCCGCCGGCTTGCTGCGCGTTGCAAGCGACCAACGACGTGAATGTGAAACCGTTCGCAATGTCCTCAAAGATGGTGGGTATGTCGGTCGCAGTGGGATGGTCAGGCGAGACGCAGTATTGCGACGAGTTCGGGGTCGGGCCCCCCGCCATAGGGTCGGAGTAGAATTTTGTCAGATTCGGGATCGCGCCGGGCGACGAGGCAATTTGCTCCATTGTATAGCAAGAGTTGACTTGAGGCGTTTCAGTATCCGAGCAGCTGCTAAAGTCCGAGATATTCGCAACAGTATCTGCTTGGGAGTCTCCAAGCCCTGAGCCATAGGCGATCGAGTAAACCCATGTGCCCGCCTTGGCAGCGTTTTGGGCGGCTATAATCGCCTCGTTGCACTGGTTGTTACTGCCGAAAGTAATGGTATCGCCACTTTTGACGCCGGTGCCGGTGACGGGGGCCGAGAGCGTCACCGTGGGGGGGGTCGTGTTATTCACTGACACTACCGACGTGGTGGCTGAGATCGCGCCTTTATCGGGGTTGGTAACATCGGCGACGGAGGTACCGGGGATCACGGCCGACGGCACCGAAGCGAAAGACAAAGTGGTGCTACCGGCCAGCGCGGCGCCGCTCGCGCTGAGCGTGGCGAGAGTCCCGCCGTTACCTGCTCCGCCATCGCTCAGAATGATGATCACATTCTGGCAAATTTGGGTTGCGCAAATGCCTTGATCATTGCTGGCCACGAGCGCCTTCTGGGCCGCGTTGATCGCACCGGCAAAGTATGTGCCTTGCCCGCCTGGGGCATACAGCCCCGCGCAGGAACTGCAGGTCATAACCGTAGAGCCTGCCAAGTTCGTCGACGTCATATTAGACTGACAAGCGGCCGCGGTCAGACTGGGGTAAGTGGACGGCAGGTTCAGGCTTGTCGTCGTGTTGGATGTCTTGTAGTTGGTCGCCATGCCACAAGAACTGCAATTTGAGGTCCCTACGGGGATCTGATATGTTGCAGTAGTTGAATTGTACGGCTCAGGCGTAATCTGCGTTGATGCAGAGCAATCGGCATCGTTTCCGGCAGTTGAGGATTGCACCGGAGGGAAGACCATGAGGCCGACCTGGTCCCGCGAAGGCCAGAGTTCGGAGAGTAAAATCTGCACCCCGGCGAGCGCACAATCGAGTTTGGTCGGGTTCGAAATTCCGCAGTCGGTCGCCCCAGTCTCATGGGTGTTCGACATCGACTGAGTATTATCGAGGACGATCATTATATTGAGCGGCGGAAATGCGCCGCCCCTGACGGCGAGCGAGCTTGCCGACACCGTCACCGGTCCCATTTTGAAGATCTCGCCTAGGATCAGCGACACCGTCGCCGTCTGCTTCACCACAATGGCGTTGCAACCGACCGGGTATGGGGAGATCGCCGCACACCCGGAGTTTGGGCCGCTCGCTACGCAGTCAGGGTATTGGTATTGCGCGAGTGTCTTGTTTGTCGGGCATCCTCCCGATGCGGTGCCATTCACCGAAATCAACTTAGGATAACCACTCGGCATCGTCGCGTTGACGCCCTTCTGGACGTTATAGTTCCCGCTCGTGGCGCTGTACTGTGTCGCCACATTGGTTGCTGTAATATTGGAATAGATTACCGCCGCTCCCGATTGTGCCGCCATATCGGTGGCAGCCTGGAGCGCTCTCTGCGCGTAGACGATCCTGCCCACGTCAATCGCGAGTGCGCCCAATCCGAGAAAGGCGACAATCCCTATCGCTACCAGGATAAATACCGCGCCGCTCTCGTCGCCGCGCAATCTGCGCGCAAAGGATGCGATTTCCCGTTCCATTTTATGCACCTCGGTCGCTTGTCATTCCACAACCGCCTGTATTGTCGACGTCAGCGGGCAAACACCCAGATGAATAGGGAACCCGGGTACCGCTATCAGATCCATAGCACGGCACGAAAATTGTACGGTTACGCTTGCCGGTTGCGGTGGGCTGTTGTGCGCGGTGGTTAGCAACGAGGTGCATGCTGAATCGCTCGCGCAGGGCGTCCCGTCGACGGCGAGGGTGATCGTGAAGTCGCTGGGGATCGTCGGGCAGCTCCCAGGGCTGCCTGTCGTTCCAAGTATTGCGTTGATCATCGCGTTTATGGTGTCGCAGTACGGATGCGGATCCTGGAAGCTGATCGAAAGCTGGCGCGTGCCCGCCGCCGCCGCGTTGGTCCCCAAAGTGTAGTGGTAAAAGATCAGCCCGAACTGCGTGATCCCAAACGCCACAAGAAGAAGCACTGGCAGGACGAGGGCAAACTCGAGGAATGCCGCCCCGGCGCAATCGCGCGCAACTTCCAGCAGCCGTCGGATCATGACCAGGAGTCTCGCATGATGAGATAATTTATAAAACCAGAGGTCTTGTTCTTACCCGTACGGACTTCTTCCCTTGTCATTGCACGGACGCCTGTATTGTCGACTTCACCGGGCAAACACCCAGATGAATAGGGAACCCCAGTATCGCTATCAGGTCCTCAGCGCTGCACGAAAATTGCACGGTTACTTTTGCCAGGCATGCGGGGGTGGCACCGGCGTTGTGGGCGGCCGCTAGCGCGCTTTGGCATGTTGAATTGCTCGTGCAGGTGACGGGGGTGGCTACGCAGGTGGGGGGGGTCGACATGGTTGGCGGCTGGACGGCGATGGTGATCGTGAAGTCGCTGCTGATGGTCGGGCAGCTCCCAGTGCTGCCTGGCGTTCCACCTAGGCCTCCCGATGCGTTGATGATCGTGTTCTCGGTATCGCAGTAAGCATTCGAATCCTGCCAGCTGACCGAAAGCTGGCGCGTGCCCGCCGCCGCCGCGTTGGTCACCAAAGTGTAGTGGTAAAAGATCTCGCCGAACGTGGTGATCCCAAACATCACGAGAAGAAGCACCGGCAGGACGAGGGCGAACTCGAGGAATGCCGCCCCGGCGCAGTCCTTTACAACCTCGAACATTCGCGCACGCATAACGGCGGAAGCCCCCAGTCAGTCCAGGGGAAACCATAAAACGGAAGTTTTCTGTGGTCCATTTACAATTAATTAGCCAAACGATTTAATTAGTTAGTCAGCCATGAGGCGAGGACACTCGCAAAATGCAACAGCCGCCTTCACGCGGGCGTTAATCCTGACCAAGTTGTTCTGCCCAGGGCCACCCCTACGTATTGATTTTATTGATGATGCCGCGGAGATTTGAACCTTGGGCCAGGCGGCGGCTAAAGCAAACGCCGCGTCGTCCTCCTCCGGGATTAACTATCCCCAACATTAAGCTGTGGCTGTCGATAACGGACCTGTTCAAGTGGATTGAATACCTGAACGTGCGCATGTTCCGCCGCACAGCGGATGCCTCCTAACAACAGCGCCCGACCAAGTTCGACGCTCGCGCCCGCTGGCCGGCACAGAGGCCACGACAGGCGAAAGCCGCCGCAGTTCGGCGCGTGCCTGACCGTCATACTTGAACATCCGTAAGACCCGCGATTTGGAGCTTCCGCCGTTGCGTGCCACAATTCTGGACGGCCCAGATGAGCAATGGCGAGATAAGGGCACATGGACCAAGCGGCTCGCCAGAGGGACACCGCGCCGCATGCGATCTGAAAACTTTCCGTGGTCGCAAGATTGAAACCGCGAGGCTAATGTGGCCCGTCGGATAACACGGGTGTGAAGGGGTGCGTTGAGTTGAAAATCTCAATCTCGACAATTGCTCCCATCAAAACTCTCTTGCGTGCGCTCGCAGATGACTGCAGTGGCGCGACCATGATCGGATTCGTAATCGCGGTCCCGCTGTTCACCGGGCTGATCATCGGCGTAGCACAGGGCGGCATTCTCGTCTTCGATCAAATTGAACTTGCAAACGCTACCGCAGTGGGATCGCGCGCATTCGCGCTTGGTCGCCGCGCGCAGCCTTATACAAACACGATCAAGGCCATTGCAAACTCGGGCCGCCTGCCGCTTGGGTCCTCAAACGTCACTTTGTCGGTGGGCGGCACGGTCTGCACAAGCGATGCCACCTGCCTTGCGGCGCTCAACACCGCCTACTATGTTTCGGGCGCTCATTATTCGCCGGCGTCATGGACGACCGTCACCGTGACTTATCGGTGTCCGACGTTTCTGCCGACCTCTTGGCTCGCTCTCGCTCGCGTTTGCTCGGGCACCAATGAGAGCCCTCCAGGCTTTCTCACGGACCGTATGTCCCAGCCGGTCCAATAGATCGAACACCGACGTCGCTACCAAATAGGCAATGCCGCTTAGCTCGAGCCGCAACAGCGCGCCGTCCAAAATCAGCAACCGTAGCCGTGCTATCGCCTACGGATGCCACGCTTCGGTGAATGCCTTTCTTCCGTAGCTCGCAACGTGAAGCGCGGTAGGGCCGTTGGGCTCGCAATGATTAGCTAATATTCCTCTCGAGCAGTAACGAGTGCCCTCCTCGCCACGATCAGGAGCATTGCGAAAATCACCGGCGGTCCGACCGGAATACCGAAGTGGCCGGCGATTGTCCGCGACAGCAGTGGCGTGATGTAGGCTGCGAACATCGTGCTCTTCTCCCAGGGGAGCCACTCTGATTTGCGCGCCTCGCGGGCGATCCAGGCGAGCGGGATCGCCAACAGCATTAGATCGTAGTCAAGCAGAAACGGACTGGCGAGCAGGCTGGTGGTCACGAGCGTCGCGCCTTCGGCAGCCGCGTCGGGCCGCTTACGCATGACCAGGATGAGAACGGCGCACGCCGCCAGCGCAACAACCGCCTGGACGCCGTAGGCGAGGGGGAGGCTGCCGTGCCACAGGCGAACGGCGGCGAAGGCGCTCTGCATCTTTTCCGCGCCGATCCAATCCTGCTCCAAGGCCGCGCGGGCGAGGCGGGAAACGGCAAAAAACGCTTGCCAAGTGGCAACTCCGAAGACGGCGGCAGTGACCGCCACGAATGCCGCCACCGTGCAGCCCGCGGCGAGGAACGTGCGCCAGCGTCCGGTTGCGATCAGGGCCACGGGTATCATGAGCCCAAGTTGCGGCTTGAAGGCCAGCAGGCCAAAAACCACGCCCGACAGGGCCGCGCGCCGATCGAGCCAGAGGATGCCCATGCCGAACAGGGCAGTGGAGAGGAACGCATTCTGACCATGGAGAATGGTCAGAATAACCCCGGGAAACGCCAACATGGCGATGACCAATCCCTTGCCGCCATCGCCAAGCAGCGAGGTAATCGTCCGCCAACAGGCAAAGCTGGTGATCGCGAGCCAGGCGGCTAATGCAGGGAAATAGGGGACAAGGGCCAGCGGCAGGCAGATCAGCAGAAAGAGCGGCGGGTAAAAAAATGCCGTATAGTCAAGCTGCGCACCGCCAAATATAGCCTGTTGGGCGGCCAGGTGATCGGCGAGGTTGTAGACTAGATCGGGATGACCGGAGAGCGCCAGCTTCGATGCGGCATAGAAGCTGATAAAATCGGTACCGAGCGGTAGACCTCGGACATCGAGCCCGCCGCGGGACAGGGCGATCCACGCGACCACAGCGGCGAGACTCACGAAGAACAAAACCCGGCTGTATCCTTGCGCCCGCTCGGCAGTCAGCCAGTTGGCGTTGCGCAGCGCATTGACCCATGAACGTGGAATTTGTTTACGGTAAAGGGCGCCGCGGCAGACCCTGCTGCCAGGTTTATGTAATTGTCGAGCCGGCATCATCTTCGTTATGTTTGCGCCACGTGCGCATCCAGGCCCCCTCATCCCGCCCTCTCTCCGCACGCAGGAACAAGGAGCAGCGAGCGGCAAGTTGGAGCCTTTCTATCACGCTACCACGCTGCGACGGCCTGATTGGAAGGCTGGCGTGGTTAAGTTTAACGGCCGATCTTGCTTGCCTTCGGTCCAAGGCGATGACCGTTACGGGTAGACCTCCAGACTATGTTCCACTTGTAGACGCGGTGTTTGCGTATCCTGGCCGATGTGAAAAAACGTCTTTCGCAAATAATCACTGTCCTTTTGCTCGTTCTGTCGATCGGCCCGGCGCTCGCAGTCGCCATGCCGGCCATGCTCGACTACCCGGATCACCTTGCCTGGATGTACCTGCTGACCCGGGACGGCACCGACGCGGCAAATCCATTTTATCAAGTCAGCTGGACGTTCGATACGAACCTGGCGATGGAGCTCGTCGTGCCGCCGCTGGCGTGGTGGATCGGCGTCGCGGCTGCGGCAAAGACATTCTTCCTGATCAGTCAGCTGCTGGTAATCGGCGGAGCCATGGCGCTGGAGCGCGCCGTCAAAGGGCGCCTTGAGCTTGCGCCGTTGTCGGCGGCGATATTCCTTTACAGTCCGCCCTTCGCGTGGGGTTTCGTCAATTTCGAGTTCGCTCTTGGAGTTGCGCTCTGGGCCATAACGGCGTGGTTGGCAATGGATGGCCGACCGTTGTTTGTGCGCGCGCTCGTTCACAGCGCCTTCGTCATAATTCTGTTCGTCGGTCACTTGTTCGCCCTCGGAATTTATGGGGCTACGTTGGGACTGCACGAGCTTTGGCGCATGCGATCCGGGCGGGCTTCGGTCCGGAAGACCGCGATCGTCATGGCGGTATTGGCGGCGCCCGCGATCGTTCTGCTTGGCGTTTTGTTGATTCTAGGACACCCAGTAGGTGACGCGGCAAGCGAGACCGCATGGCGGTTCGACCTTAAGCCCGTGTGGGTTTTCCTGGCGATAAACGGCTACGATTATCTGCTGTCGTGCGTCGGCATGGTTTTGCTCCTGGCCGCCTGTTGCGTTCTCGCCCGTCGCGGTCATCTGAAGTTCACGGCCAGCGGCGCCTGGATTGCGGCCGGCTTTGCGCTTCTCTACCTGGCGATGCCGTTCCGCCTGCTGGGTACGGCTTACACCGACATGCGGGTCCTGACGGCGGCGGCGCTCATCGTTCCGAGCTTTGTCCGCCTCTCGTTGCCAAACATGGCTTGGCGCCGGACCGTATTCTTCACCGCCGCCGGGTACGCGCTCGCCAATCTTGCCGTGGTCTGGTGGGTCTGGCTGTCCGACGGTTCCGATTTTGCGGCGCTGATTGCATCGTTCGACCGGATCGCCAAAGGCTCCGCTGTTCTTGTTGCCGACAGCAACGCTCCGGGCCAGACCGGTGGCAGCCCGCCCGGAGGGAATCCGAGAGACTATCCTTTCTACCGTGCCCCAAACCTTGCGGTGGCCTACGCCAATGCGCTGGTGTCGTCGGTGTACAACTACCCGCGGGACCGGATGTTGCGCTCGGCTTACCGGCAATTTGCTCAGCCGCCGCGATACCTCGCGCCGAGAATTGCCTCACTGGCCGCTATGGCAGCCGGCGCTTATAACAATCCGCCCGCCTATCTCCGCTCCTGGCCGGACAAATACGACTATGTCTATGTTGTCGGGCCGCGCACCCCGAACCCCATGCCGCTGTTGCTTCACGAACTCGACGCCGGATCGCGCTTCGTGCTTTACCGGATTGACCACGCCGCCAAGACGAACAAAGCCGATGGCGGCTGACGTACAATCACTATTTCTTTCTCCACGCGGTGAAACGATGCGGTAAAGATATCAGTGGCGCCGCACGAAGACCGCCGCATATTCATCCGAATAAACCTCATTCCAGTCCTCGCTTCGCGCAAGCGCCTTGGCCAACGCCAACTTTGGGACCAAAAGCACCCAGCTCACCTTATATTCATCAAGCAGGGCAAATCCACTGTCGGTATCGGAATCGGAGGCGGCGAAAAATTTGGTCAGAAAGGCGTCGCCAAATAGTTCGGCTCGGCCGTCGATGAACGTTGGAATACCTGACCAAATGAGATAGCCGCCAAAATTGTACGAATTGAGCACATTCCCGGTTATGTTAGCGCGACGGACGAAATCGATCGCCGCCTTCGGCATTATGGATTTTGTCGGGACAATATCTTGCCGCCACCAGGACGACGCCGTGATCGCAACTGCGACAACCATGCAGCTCGCGAGAATCGTCATGGATCGCTGCTGCAGGAAATTTAACACCGGATCCGAAATCTTGTCGCCTTCGGAAGTTTTCGTGCGCGACGGTTGCGGCGCGAGATACGGGGCACACGCGGCTGCAGGCCGTGCAAGAAGGATCGGCACAAGCGCGAAGAACATGAACAGCCCGCGGATGTAGCGGAAGCCGATAAATGCGATGAGGGCGAATGCGACTAGCCTGGCGTGACGCAACCGGATGCCAAGGCCCGCTATCGCCGCCAAGAGGGCAATCAAATAACTCAACAGCAGAGGGAGTTGTTGGAAGTCCGGTGGCCGCCACTCGATTATCTGTCGAATTGCGTTCATGCCCATCAGTTTTGTGGTCATGAAGATGGGCGCAAATCCGTACGGCGTTATGCAGGCGCTGAGACTGACAACGAACACCGTAATCGCAAGCCGCCGGCATTTCGCGTAATCGCGCTTGATGAAACTTTGATAAAGGCAAAAGCCGGCGAAAATATAGAGTAGCGCCAGGCCGAAGGTGAAACTGCCGTGAATGTTGGCCCACAGGACCATCAGGGGCGCGAGCACAAATGGTGACGGCAAATCGAATTTGTCATTATCATAGGCCTCAAGCAATTTGATCATCCAGATGACGAGAAATACGTAAGAAAAGACCACCGGCCTGGCGATGAAATGCATGTTGATCGCCGCATCCGTCAACGCGGTCAATCCTATTGCAACGGAGAACCGAAGGTGCTGCAATAAATAGAAGCACACTATCCCAATAATCCCGGCACAGGATACGCCGGTCAGGATTGTCACCCCGCGCCAGCCGCCGAGTTTGAATGCTGCGGCAAGGAGAACTTCGCCCAGCCATTCGGTGGAAATCCAGGGCTTCCCGGTCTCCGTGTAAGAATAAAAGTCGACGGTCGGCACCTGGGCATGGTCCAGGATCCACTGACCGGTGACAATGTGCCAGAACGTGTCGGGGTCCTGCAGCAGCGCCGGGCTGCTGATCATCAATTTCGAGTAATACACAAAAAATACGGCAACGGCGGCCGCGATGAAGAACCTGTTGCTTGATTGGATCGCAGAAACACCCCGAGGCGAAGCTGAGAACATGACGCTGCACATTACCTGACCTCTATTCGCGCTCGATATCACACCAGCGGTAGCACGTGCGGCTTATATTCGATCAACCTTAAGGCACGCCCATTCTGGCTCGCACTACGCCGCTCGCTGCTCCTTCTCCCCGGGTGCGGGGAGGTCGGATTGAGGGGGGCTTTTCCACTGGGCTGTAACACGCGGGAAAGTTTTGGGAGAAGTTAGGTGGTGCTCGGCGCGTCAGCGCTGAGCGTCGCAGGGCGATACGCGCGGCTGAGGGCAAGCGCAATGAAAGCGGCAATAAACAGCGGCTTGAACCGGGCGATCACCACAAGCGGCGGCGGATCGAGCAACGGTGCCACCCAAAGGGCGAGTGCCACTAGCCAGGACCTGAACGCTTGTGCCGACCCGTCGGCGACAAGCCAGAAGCCTCCGGCAATCACCAGCAAAACCTGATCGTTCGCCAAGGAATGCGGCGCCGCCAGGATTGTCGCTGTCAGAAGCACGGCCAGCCGCTCGTCGGGTTGCAACCGCGATCGGAAAGCGGCGTAGGTCGCCGCCGCGCCAATCGCGATCGACAGATTTTGCAAGCCGGATGCCAGCCCCGACGATGCGCCCAAAAGGAGCGCGCAGGCATAGACGCTATCGCCCCAGATGCGGCCGTATGCGATCCAATCTGCGTTTGCACCGGGATTTAGATACCTGGGCGCCACCTCATTCGCCCACGAGATCCACGGGTCGATGCCAAAGATCAAAGCACTCAGCGCTGCCAATGCCAGCGCCGAGCCGATCATAACCACGACGGCTTTCCATTGCCGCAAGGCTACGAGCGCGACAGGCACTAGCAGGCAGAATTGCGGCTTGAAGGTCAACAAGCCCAGAACAGCGCCGGCCGTCAGAGGCCGGGTCTTGAGCAAGCGGAAGCCGGCGACAATCAAGGCGGCGACGAGAAAGCTCAATTGCCCATTAATCGCGTTGATAGCTGCCGCGGGTGCCAGCACGGCCGCCGCAGCGACCGCCGGCGCCGTGAACGGACGATCTGGAGCATGGCGCAGCGCGGCGACGAGCAGGCCGCCACTTACAAGCTGAAAGGCAAGGTAGGAAGCAACGAAACCAAGAAAGCCAAAGGGGGCCACAAACAAAAGAAGGGTCGGTGGGTAAACCCAGGGCCGGAACGGCAGCGGCTTGGACAACCAGCCGACGAATGTGGAATTGAGGTAAGCAGTAAACTTATCGCCGTCGAAGATCATCGGCAGATTGTGGTCGAGCAGCGCGCGTACCGCCCCGTAGAACACCATCCAATCGGTACCGGGAGCATTGTAATCAATGCCAATGGCGCCAGGGTAGCGGAACGTCGCAGCAAACAACGCCCAGGCGTATGCGGCCGCCACACCGGCAGTAATGGCAATGGGAAGGGGTGGTCTCAACACGCGTGCCATAAACCCCGCTTCAGCAGGCGTCTCTACAAGCTTCGATGGCGCATCGAGAGTGCATTCAACAAGCTAAAGGACTTCGGGCACATAGCAACGCGATACGACAAGCTGGGGCGAAACTATCTTCCGTCTGCTTGGTTGCCAGCCTTGTATGGTCGATTTAATCAGTCTGGCCTTAATATTTGCTTTTGATTGCAGCAACGCGGAATCGGCGATCGATCCTTTCGGAACCTCATATGATTTGACCCCCGGCCGGACTCAGATCGAGTGCCGCCGCGGGCTGACCGCGCAGTGATCATCGTAGTATTAGGTCCGGTTATTGATGAGTAATAGGGGTGACAAAAATGCCCTATTCGACGTAGGACCGGCATGGTCAATTTCAGCAACACGCTACGCGCATCACACACCGGCTGTTGCAGGCCAGGCGCTTCGACAACGTCGTCCCCGTCCCACATCCACTGGGGAATACGAGGATACGCAATGGGCTCCGAGAGCTCTGGCAGCAGGGCGAGGCAGAAGCCGGCAATCCCCAGCAGCCGGCCGCTGCCCCCTAACAGTCAAACTTCGTTTCAATAGCTGCCTCAATTCGGGCGACCGGCATCAAGGCCCCGATTTACGTCGCGCGATCTACAGATTGCCGAACCGCACCCAATCCGATCATCCGCGAAAGCGCAGGCGGCGGAATAGGAAAGATGTGCTGGCCGGCCCCGACACCGACGTGCTCACGCGATCGATAATTCTTCGGCAAGATAAATAAACCATCTTCGCTAATGTAAATAAACCGTCTATTGACACGCAGAAGCTTTGCTAAAAGATTGGTCAAGGTTACTGGATCAATAAGAGGGAGAACCAATCAATGTCAAAAGTGTTCAAGCTGCTCGACGACGTGCGCAAGGACGAGGAAGGGGCGCCCATGGTAGAGTATGCCCTTCTAATTACCCTTATCGCACTCGTAGCAGGCGTTGCCCTTTATGCCGTGGGCAGTGGAGTAAGCACAGGCTTCGCCAGCGTAAACACGTGCCTCACCAGCGTTAACGCCACCAGTTGCTGAGCATTTGGCTTTCCGCATTAAACAGGGCGGTGTTGACGGAGGCGCCTTATGGCTTCGATGAAAGCAGGACTCGCGAGTCTGCGGAATTGCCGTTTGCTGCGTTCTTGGATAACCAACCGCTCATCGAGTTTCGTGTCGATGCGATGCTGCACGAATGGCGCTCCGGCTTGCCGAAACGCGCCAACGCATCCTCCAGCGTTTCGACGCAGAACGCCGCCTCCATCGTGATCGACAGCCGCCACGACAGCACGCGGCGGCTGAACCAGTCGAGCACCACGGCCAGATAGACAAAGCCCCGCGCCATCGGGATGTAGGTGATGTCGGTCGCCCACACGTGGTTCGGCCGCCTCGATCACCCTTGAAGGCGGCAAAGCGCCACTCTCGCCTTGAGGCCCGGTGTGCGAATTAGGCGCGGTCGTCCGCTCATTGTCTCTCCTGAGTCTCTCCTGAATTCGCTGGGCAAAAGCGTGCCCGCTGTTCCGGGGCCACCTCTCTCTCGCCTTCAAAGACGTGGGAGCGCCGTGCATCAAACCTCGCGCAATACACGAGTGGCGGCTCTGCCCGGCAATCCTCGCCAAAGGTGTTCCCGAGATGCAGGCGCTCATCCGCAAATATGCTCGAGCGCATCATTGCGGATGCCGGTATGTATTTTGCGAATCGCGTTAGTGTTAGGTGTTAACGTTAGGATAACATTAGCGAATTGCTCATTGACTCAGTGAAATTTTTCCTAAAAAAGATACACCCAAGGGCTGCGGTTTTCGAATTTGGCGCTTGCCGGTTCGATTGGCCTGATGGCGGTTCCTCCTCCGAGGAGCCGGCGAGCGAAATGGAAAGAAACAGAGAGGGTCTTTTGTCATGGTGAAGTTGTTCAAGCTGCTTAACGAAGTGCGGACAGACGAGGCAGGGGCGCCGATGGTCGAGTACGCGCTTCTTGTTACCCTGATCGCACTCGTGGCTGGCGTGGCCGTTTATGCCATCGGCAGTGGAGTCAGCACCAAGTTCACGTCCGTGAATACGTGCCTGACTAGCGTCAACGGCACGAGCTGCTGAGGACGTGGAGATCCGCCTGACGCGTAGCGTTGCCGGCGGGTCCTCACTGCTTCTGTAAGTCTATATGAGCGAGACCGACGGTCTGGCGAATGATTAAAGTCAGACCGCCGGGTTTGCTTAATGGACAGCGTGGCGCTTTAATGGTAACTTAATGGGCTCAGTGGCGCGCAACAGGGATCGAAATGCGGCGAATGTGAGTAAATGCGTGCAACTGTACAGAGTAAGTAACGAGTTACAATGCGTAGTAACAACCTCATCGTCCTCATCGTGGCCGTGGTCCTGGGCGGAGTCGCCGCCCTTCTGGCCCGCAACTGGCTGATCAGTCACGCCCAAACGGCCGAGGCGGGCACAATCGTTGTCGCCGCCGTGCCGCTTGCATTCGGCTCGCAGCTCAGCGCCGAAAACCTTAGCGAAATTCCCTGGGCCGCAGGCGATCTTCCGAAAGGGGCGTTCACCAACAAGCAGGCTGTGCTCAGAGACGGCCGCCGCATGGCGCTGGCGGCGATCGCCCGTAACGAGCCGATCCTGCGCGACAAGATCACCGGCCCCGGTCAGCGTGCAACACTGTCGACAGTTCTCAGTCCGGATAAGCGCGCGGTCACGATCCGGGTGGACGACGTGCGCGGCGTTGCGGGCTTCATCCAACCGGGCGACCGGGTGGATGTCGTCCTGATCCGCAGCGGATCGGAATCGAAAAGCGGCGAGAGCTACTCGGATGTCATCCTGCAGGCCGTGAAGGTTCTGGCCATCGATCAGATCACCGGCGAGCGTACCGAACAGGCGACGATTGCCAAGGCCGTGACGCTAGAGGTCAGCGCGGAGGATGCGCAGAAAATCCTGCTGGGAACGAACATTGGAAAGCTGTCGCTGATCTTGCGCCAGCCCGACGAAGGTGGCGACGAGCTAATTCGACGGGTAACTGAGCGAGATCTGAATACCGCCGCGCCCCGGGTCGAGCCGGCTGCTCCGGTCTTGGTCGCGGCAGCGGCGCCAACGCCAGCGCAGGCTCCGAGCGTGCGGCCGGTGACAATCTGGTTGGGAATGAATTCGCAGCAATACGAAACGCCGATTGACGTGAAGAAAGACTAAGTAGTGCGGATGCCAGCAATGGCGGAGGTACAATCGGGATAGGGTTAGGTCGACCGACGCAGGGGAAAGCGTCGGTCGGCCTGTTACATACGGGGTGGGGAGATGTTGAGCAGCTTTAAGTCACTGACGAAGCGCGGGTGCGGACGCACGGCCACTGGTGCCGTGCTGTTTATGGCGATGGCGTTACTCGCCATTGGTGCGGTTCCAATTTTCTCGGCTGCGCACGCCCAGGCACCGGAATTTGTCCAGCACGTGGTCATCCCGCTGAACAAGTCGGTCACCATACCGACGCAGAAAGCAATTTCTTCGGTCCAGGTGGATTCGCCAACCATCGTCAGTGCTAGGGCGATTACCGATCAGCGGCTCTACATTCAGGCTAGAGGCATCGGCACCACCAGCGTTTCCATCTATGACCAGAACCTGCAGCTGATGAAAATTATTGAAATCGAAGTGGCGTTGGACACCTCGGTTCTGGAGTCGAAAATTCGCGCTGCCACTGGCAACGTCGGGATTCACGTCGGCAATGACAACGGTCAAATCGTGTTAAGCGGCGTGGCTAGCGATGCCGTAGCCGCTCAGCGGGCGGCCGATCTCGCCACTGCATTTGGGGCGAGTTGCGGGAAAATAGTACCAGGTGGATCGGCGGTGGCCAGCGGACCGGGTACTGCGCCCGCGGCGGGGAGCGTGCCCGTAAGCGGTCCCGGTGCATCGGCGAACGGCGTATCTGCCAGCGGTCCTGGCTCGCAGGTGGCCCTCGGTCTGCAATGCACGGTCGTCAACCTCATGACGATAGCGTCGCCGCAGCAGGTCATGCTCAAGGTACGCTTCCTCGAGGTTGACCGTAATGCCGGCAGGCAACTCGGCGTTAATATCAACGGCAGTAACCCCGGTGGCACCAACGGTATTAGCACCGGGGCAGGTGGCCTCAGCTGTGCACCGCCATGCAGCACAAGCTCGGGCGGTGGAATATTTCAGGCCGCCGGAACGCTGGTCGGCACCGGTGTGGGCGCGCCGTTCGGAACCGTGCTGGCCGAGGTGGTGAACAAGGGTGTTAATATCAACACTCTTGTTACGGCGCTGGAAACCAAAGGTCTGCTGCAAAGACTGGCCGAACCAAATTTGGTCGCGATCTCCGGCGAGACCGCAAGCTTCATTGCCGGCGGACAATATCCGGTACCGACGCCTGCTGCCGTGGGTGTCCCCGCAGGGTTTACATATGAGCCATACGGAGTGCAGCTGAAATTCCGGCCCACAGTGCTTAACAATGGAATCATCAACATCTCGATCAATCCAACGGTCAGTGAGCTCGATTTCACCAATGCCGTGACGATCTCGGGAACGACGATACCTTCGCTCACTGAGCGTTCGGCCACGACGACGGTGGAGCTCCGGGATGGGCAAAGCTTCGCCATTGCCGGGCTGCTGCAGGCCGATAACCAGCGCAACATCTCGCAGTTGCCCTGGATTGGCTCGGTTCCAGTGCTTGGCACATTGTTCCGGAGCTCGTCCTATCAGAAGGACCAGACCGACCTCGTAATCATAGTGACGCCGAGCCTCGCTCAGCCGGCTGCGCCTGGTGCGCGTTTGGCAACCCCGCTTGACTCGACGATTCCCAGCAACGATGTCGACTTTTTCCTGATGGGACAAATGGAGCAGCGCAAGAAATATACGGATTACGTGACGACCGGCGGCGACCTCCAGGGACCCTACGGTTACATGCTTGGCGTGATGCAAGATCCTCCCAGCCCGCAGAAATGAGGCACACATGAAACCGCTTGCACTAATGCTTGGATTATTCGGCGCTGCGATCCTACCGCACGAGTGCAGCGCGCAGATCCTCGACAATCCGTTCTCCGAATACATTCAGCGCGACATCAGGATGACGCCTGACGGCGGCAACGCAAACGATGCCAACGCGGCGATCCACACGATCGACCCATGGCCGCCTTACGCCCGTCATACTCGCATTCCGGGCAATGGACGGGAGTCAGTGGGCGCCGTCCATCAGATGTACACGAGTCCTCATCCGCTCAGCGGCGCGGGTGGCAGCGGCTCGAGTGGCAGCAGCTCGGGCCAGGGTACTACTATAAACATTGGTGCTGGCGCCGAGACGAGTACGGGGGGAGCGTCGGGAGGTTATTGACCGGGTAGGGAGAAACCCGGTCGAGAAATTTACCCACAAGCAGAGAGAAGCTTTATTTACCAAGTTCTTTTCGGGTAAAACAGTTATATGCCTGCCGTGGCGTTACGTAGTCACGGGTCCATGCTCAAGCCCGAGCATCGGATGGCTCGGTTCGTGACCGGCGTGGATATAACTGTATGGCTATCTATCTGTTGCGTGGTAATGCCGAGTCGCGGGCGCGAAGTGCCATTGAAAGCGAGCTTCCCGCGGCAATTCCTGGCTTGGTCGAAGTTTCGAGCCTCAAGCGTGTCTTCGAGGGCAGTTCCAAGCCGAACGGTCGCGATCCGACTATTGTCCTGGTAACCGCTCCGTCCGAGGACCATGGCTACTTCGATCGGCTGGTCGACGTCGCCGCTCAATACCGCCATGAAGTCTTTCTGATTCTGATCACCGACGAGATCTCCGGCAGTGATTACAAGCGCCTAATGCGTACGGGCGCCGCCGACTGGGCATCGGCAAAGAGTGGTGTGCGCGAGGTGACCGATATCATCGAGCGCCGGCGGCAACAGGCACTTACACCTGATGGCACTCAGGTTCGAACGGGCAGTGGTCGGCGACCGGTTACCATATCCTTTATTCCCAGTGCCGGAGGCGTGGGCAATTCCACTCTTGTGCTGGAAGCGGCGAGCTATCTGAAAAAAGATAAGAAGACGCAGCAGCGCAAGATTTGCGTGGTCGACCTCGATTTTCAGACGAGCCACTTGTGCGATTACCTGGACAGCGAGCCGCGCCTGCAAATCGAGGAATTCTCCAGCGCTCCCGAGCGGCTCGACGAGCACCTGTTCGAAATATTCACGACTCACCATGGCAGCGGGATCGATGTGCTTGCGGCACCGCGGTCAAAGTTCTCGTCCGATCGCCTCAACGTCGACGCGCTGGACTCCCTCTTCAATATGATTACGAGACGCTACGATCTTGTGCTCATCGACCATCCCCTGACTTGGTTCTCCTGGACGCCACAAGTTATCGCGGCGTCCGATGCCGCGGTGATCACCGGAATCAACACAATCCCGGGCCTGAGGCGGATATCGGAAGCCTTGGCTCAGGTTCGCTCGAGCGGTACGCCGTCGCTAAAGGTCGCAGTCGCACTTAATCGCTGCGAGCGCACTCTCATCGGCATGATTGCACGCCGCAAACATGTGGAACGGGTATTGCGCGATGAGCGGGTATTCTATGTCTCTGAGCGGCCGGAGGCCGTCGAGAGCGTGAACATGGGCATTCCAATTATGCTCGGCAGTTCCGCCGCGAAGTTACAGAATGAATTGGCACCGTTAGGGGAATTTTGTGCTGACGTTACTTCGATACGTCAGGTGTCGAGCGAGCGAACTTTACCCAATTTCTAATTTAACATTGGCGACGTCGATTACTCGGTATATTGAAGCTGTCGATGTCCTATAGTTAAGTTTGGGTTGCCGATGTGGCACCGAGCCCAGGCTGAAACAGGTGAGTGGCTTGCATGAGCTTTCTCTTCAACAACTCCGCCAAGACTGATCCGCGTACGTCGTTCAGTGTAGAGTCAGTTCAGCTTCCTAAAGAGGAACAGAAGAACGAAATTAACCGATTTTTTGGCGACTTAATGGCCCGTCGGCCCCGGCTGCTTGACGAAAAGCTTAAGCTACATGGCCGCATCATCGATGAGTTTAACTTGAACGTTCTGGAAAAGCTCCCGCCGGAAGAGCAGCATCGGCAAGTGCAGGCCTATGTGGGCAATTATATTCGCGCCGAGCGTATTTCCCTCAACCAGAAAGAGCTCGACATCTTCACCGACGAGATCATCGCTGAAATGACCGGTTACGGTCCGATCGAGCCGCTGCTTAAGGACCCGACGATCAGCGACATCCTGATCAATACCCATAACCTGTGCTTTATCGAGCGATTTGGTAAACTGGAGCGCACCAACGTCCGGTTCAAGGACGAAGCGCATCTGCTGCGCATCATCAATAAAATCGTTTCTGGAATTGGCCGCCGGGTAGATGAATCGTCGCCGATGGCCGACGCCCGCTTGCCGGATGGTTCGCGTGTCAATATTGCCGTTCGACCTGTCGCGGTCGATGGCCCAATGGTGTCGATTCGAAAATTCTCTGAACGCCCGTTCAATATCGATCGTCTAGTCGAGGTGGATGCGCTTCGTCCGGCTATGGCTGAGCTGTTGAAGGCGGCGGTGCGGGGCAGAATCTCCCTTCTGATCTCAGGCGGAACCGGAACCGGGAAAACAACATTGCTGAATGCTCTCTCGGACTCCATTCCTGACGATGAGCGTTTGATCACGATCGAGGATGCGGCAGAACTGCAACTGCAGCAGTTGCATGTCGGTCGGCTGGAGACGCGGCCGCCCAATGCTGAAGGCAAAGGTGAAGTTCGTCAGCGCGATTTGGTGAAGAACGCACTGCGCATGCGGCCGGATCGCATAATCATCGGCGAGTGCCGTGGTGACGAAGCCTTCGATATGCTTCAGGCCATGAACACGGGTCATGAAGGGTCGATGACCACCGTTCATGCCAATTCGCCGCGCGATGCCCTCAAGCGGCTCGAACAGATGGTGGCAATGGCCGCCATGGGTTTGCCGGTGCAGAGCATCCGCGGTCAGATCGCGTCCGCAATCACACTCGTCATGCAGCTGCAGCGCTTTCCCGACGGCCGGCGACGGCTGATCAGCATCGATGAGATCAGGGGGATGGAAGGCGACGTCATTCAGATGCATGCGATATTCAAGTTCGTGAAGGAGCAAACGGACGCGAAGGGAAATTTGATCGGCCATTTTGAGGCCACTGGAATCCGGCCGCAGTTTCTCCAGGACCTCATACCGTACGGAATTGAACTGCCCCCGGGCATTTTCGAGCCGGGTCGCCGACTATAGGGAGGTATTCGCGGTGAGCGATATTACGGTAATCTTCGCGCTGATATTCTTGGCGGCGAGCCTGGCGATCTACGGCGTCTATTGGATCTTTGTTTTCAATCGACGCACGTACAAGATAGTCAATCGGCGGCTTGATCTCGGCCAGAAACTCGACAGTTCGTCGGCCGTACTGGAAACCTTGCGGCGGGAACGCGGCTTCCGCGACGAAACCAATCCCGTTTTGCGCCATTTCAGCGATTGGCTCACGCAAACCGGGATCCTCGTGCAGCGCTCATCCCTCGTTCTGGTGTTCGTGGCGCTTTGCCTGGCGTTGATGCTGGTCTTCAGTTCTCTTCTGGGCTTGGGGGTCACATCGCTTTCGCTGGCCGTTTTGGCCGCCGCCGCCGCCATTATTGTTTATCTTGCTCACAAACGCAGCCGACGCATCTTTACCTTTACCGACCAGTTGCCCGACGCCATTGACACTGTCGTTCGCGGCGTTCGTGTAGGGTTGGCATTCTCAGGCGCGGTTGCGCTGGTGGCGCGCGAAATGCCCGACCCCATCGGGACAGAATTCGGCATCCTTGCCGATGAAATCTCGTTCGGCCTCGATACGCAAACTGCGCTGCACAATCTCTATCGCCGCGTCGGTCAAGAGGATCTGATGTTTCTGATCGTCGCGCTGAACATTCAAACCCGAACCGGCGGTAACATCGCAGAAATCCTGGGGCGCTTATCGAGACTGATGCGCAAGCGGACAGCGATGCGGCTGAAAATCAGGGCGCTGAGCGCCGAAGGCCGGATGTCGGCGTATTTTTTGTCCGCCCTTCCATTCATCTTGATAGTAGCCATGAGTGTTCTTTCTCCGAAATACTTCGATCCGGTTCGATCGTCCGCCGTCCTTGAGCCGGCGATTGGCATCGGATTGACGCTGCTGATCGTGGGCAACCTCATCATGTATCGAATGGTCAACTTCAGGTACTGAGTTCATGCTAGAATCCACTCCACTGATTGTTGCGCTGCTGGCGTTTTGCGCCATAACCGGCTTGGCCTTTGTGGCCGGTCAATATTATCTCCGCGCTGCTCATCTCGACCGCCGGCTGCCGGCGCTTCAGGAAGCACCGGGTGACCGCGGCTCGACTGCCACCGGTATTGCTGGCATGGTGGCCCGCCATTTCGACGAGAAGCGATTTGGCGTCGACGATACAGTGCGCGGCCAGTTGCGGCTGAGCCTGGTTCGCGCTGGATACTTTCGCAAGGACGCCGTCAATTTCTACGTGTTTTGGCGCCTGGCGGCGGCCGCGTTGTTACCGCTCCTCGGCTACCTCCTGGTCGGCTTTTTCACAAACGACGCGTCGATCGCCATAAAGTTTGTCATCGTCGCTGCGGCCGCGATGCTGGGAATCATCGGTCCGGATGCCTTCGTGTCTCGCCGACAGGGCTCGGTCAGTGCAGAATATCGCAGGATTTTTCCAGATTTCCTCGATCTGATGGTGGTTTGTGTCGACGCCGGATTAAGCCTCGAAGGTGCGCTCGATCGAATAGCCCCTGAGATGAGCGGACGCAGCAAGCTCTTCGGCATCAACCTGGCGGTCATGGGGGTGGAGATGCGGGCGGGGCGAACCTTCATCGAGGCCCTGGGGACGCTGGCGGATCGTCTAATGATCCCGGAAGCTCGATCTCTGTTGGCGATCTTGCGGCAATCAGCTGAACTCGGGAGCGATGTCGGAGACGCGCTCCGGGTGTTCAGTGATGAAATGCGCGAGAAGCGATTGTTCCGGGCCGAGGAACAGGCCAACAAATTGGCGGTGAAAATGCTCATACCGATGACGCTGTGCATTTTTCCGCTCGTGCTGCTGGTTATTGCGCTTCCTCTCGTCATGCGGGTGCTCGGGACGATTGGGACTATATGGTGAGAATTTCCTCTGCTTTGGGGTTAGTTGACAGTCCAGGGCATCATGGCCATGAGATTGATCGAGATTTTCCGGTAGATAACCGTTGGATAACCCCTGAATAGCTAGTTGAATTCCCCCGACTGTTGCTGAAATGCAACGGCATCTGGGCACACTGTGGCCTATAGTATTTCCGTAACTGGCGCGGTAAATTGGTAAGCGTTGCGGTGGGTCTGGGTGGTAGAGTGATGCGCGTACAAAGCTTGTCTCGTATTACGTCTGGCGCCGTCCTCGTTGCCAGCGCATTTTTTATTGCCGGCTGCATTACTGACCAGCCGATGTCGGGCCCGGACGTGGTCTCCGCGGCACCAGGGGCTCCACCCCCGGTAGAACTTGCCGCCGCAGGACCGGATACCCAGGAAGGCGTGCCTCCGCTTAAGACGCCGACAATCCGGCAGAATGCCGATGTCCAGTATTATCCCTCGGACGAGCCCCTGCGATTGGGCATGGAATATTTCAATCGCGGCAATTTTGGCCTAGCCGAGCGTTACTTCCGCGACGCGGTTGAAAAGGCCCCACGGGATGCATCGGCGTGGATCGGGCTCGCCGCCAGCTATGATCGCTTGGGGCGCTTCGACCTTGCCGACCGAGCCTACCGTTCGGCCATTCAGCTCGCGGGCGAGACGACTGCTCTCCTGAATAACCGGGGCTACTCGTATATGTTGCGTGGGGATCTGAAGACCGCGCGGCGATATTTCCTCAGGGCCTATAAGCGAGAGCCTGGCAACCCGACCATCATCAACAATCTTAAACTGCTTGATGGCAGTGGCCGGTTTATCCAACGCTCGCCGGACGCTTTGTAGGATCGCTTCAGTCCATCGTGGTTAGCCGGACTCGTTGCAATCCACCCCGGATCTCCTAGACGATGTTCCGATCAGATTGAATCGGATCATGGTCTAGATTCTTCGCTGGAGCATGATCCTTTCGGAAAACCGGTATCCACTTTTCCGGATCACGCTCTAAGTCCGCGGACGGATAGCGGTTCGACTTATCTGCGCTTGATCTGCGCCATTACTGGCTTTGGAGCACAAGATCGCTGGGGCCATTGAGCCGATCGAAGATCATCAGGTTCTCGAAAGCGCGCGATTTTTTTGACTCTTGGAATTGAGTGCCGAGGCAGTCGGCAAATTTTTCGTACAGCTCGGGGCGCGAGAGCGGACGTTGGTGGTTGCCTTTAGCATATTCGACCGGGCCACTCTTTAGAGTTTCGCCCGCCCTTGTCGTTATTTCGACGGAGTCGGCGGGTGCGAATGCGGAACCTTCCATGGTCGCGTCTGTGGTCGCGAAGGACACGCGCGGGAAAATGGCCTGCACCTCCGGTTGCCGGACGAATTCGTCGGTCAGTTCGGAAAGTCCGACTTTCCGGGCGACCAGCGCCGCCGCCATGGCAAACTGCATGCTGAATTTTGCCTCAAGCCCTGTTTGCGGCCGGCTGTTGCGCAGCATCAGCAACTGGGTCTTGCCAGTCGATACGTGAATGCGCTCGACCTCATTGGGAGATAGGTTGTGGCGCTCGACCAAACCGAGTGCGGCGTCGATCGACCGGTGGGTCGCGTAGCAGATTGGATAGCGTTTGATGTTAAGCCCATGGCCAACGATGTGCCATTCCTTCTGTGCGGCGACAAAAGGCCGGTCGAGTTCGGCCTTTCCCTCAGGCGACAAGGCCACCAACAAGCCTGAACGGTGTTCAAGCGCGTCGAGCGAAGCCGTCAGCCCGGCTTGGGCCAATCGCGCGGCGATGACGCCGGACTGCGCGGCGCGGCCAACTTGGAAGGATTTGGTCATGGTGCCGAAATTGGCGACCAGTCCTGAAGACATCGATGCGGCGATGGCCATGGCGGTGGCCGCAACGGCAGGGTCGAGGCGGCGTAATTTGGCGCAGGCGGCCGCCGCGGCGACGGTGCCCAGCACCGCACTGGGATGCCAGCCCTTGCGGTGCAGCGGCGTCGGCTCGCGCGCCAAGAGTTCGGCCCACACTTCGAACCCGGCGATATAGGCTGCAAGCATTTCCGCGCCGCTGGCTCCGCTCGCCTCACCCTGGGCCAGGATCGCAGGCACAAGGACAGCGCTAGGGTGTCCGTCGAGACTGACGTCGTCATAGTCCAACACGTGGGCAGCCACGCCATTGACGAGGACCGCGCTTTCCACGCTGCGCTGCGCCCCCGAAGGGATGAGCGAAGCAGAGGACTCCTGAGTCGCATTGCCGCTCGTGGAGCCCAGCTCGCGATCGATAAGACCAATTTCCGGGTCGCGCGTTCCGGCAACCAAAACGCCGAAGCAGTCGGCAATCCCGGTGCGTGCGATCGCGCAGCCTTCCGGTGGGATTTGGCGCAAGCTCAGGTCTGCGACGAAGCGGCCGAGATCCAGCGTAAGAGAGCTCATTTGCGTCTCCGATAGGATGTATCGTCCGCAGTGGGGCGAGGAAATCCTGACGACAGAATGGTCGTCCCTCTGCAACGGCGTCAAGTCATTGAAACGCTTCGAATGAGACCTCCAGCTCGCGCGTCACCCTACTTCTTCCAGCCTTGCTTCCACGCTGCCGGCGTCTTGGCGTCGATCAGGATGAAGGCGATCCGGCAGGGCTTGCCACTGTTGTTGACCCAGGCGTGATTGGTGCCTTGCTGCACCAGTATATCGCCGGCCTTCACATGCACCTCAGTGTCATCGAGCAGCATGTCGATCTCGCCTTCGAGCACGATGGCATAGTCGATGGTCCTGGTCCGATGGGTATTCTCGTGGCGCGTATAGCCTTGCGTTGCCGGATCGATGCCCATGGCGAGCAGGATTTGATGATGATCGACGGCGCCGTAGCCGCCCGTCGGCGTGGGCGCGAAGTCGACGATACGAAAGATGGTGCCGTTGGCAGGAGGGGGAACGCCGACCTGCGTCTGCGCGCGGTCGTTAAAAACGGCGACATCCACGGGAAACTCCGTCGTCACCCAGATCATGGTCATGCCGTTGCCGCCGGCACTGCGCTGCTTTGCCTTTATCGGGGCGTCGAACAAGGTCACCGCCTTGCCTTGAGCGTCATGGCCCGTCACGATTCGGCGAGTAGACTTCAATTCCATTCTCGGTCCTCCCGTATGTCTTCGACCTGCGTGTCGATGCGGCTTGATCGGCGCACCGCAGCACAATAGAGAATTATGCGCGTGTGTGCCTAGCACAAAGCAAGAAGTTGAATCGAGCAAGCGGACGTGCGGGGGAGGGAAATTGTGACCACCGAGATATCGCGTCCTTTACTGCAGTCAGCCGACAATCCTGGATGGAACTACGATCGCGCGCCGACTTATTCGTCGATGCGCCGTGACCTCGATATCATGGTGCCGATGCGTGACGGCGTCAAAATTTGCGTCGATGTTTACCGGCCCGACGCCTCCGAGAAACTTCCCGCGTTGCTTGCGTTTGCCATCTACAACAAGGACTTTCAGGGTCCGGACATGGCTGAGGCGGTGCCGCCGCAGCCGGCCTGGTCGACCTTATGGACCGGGCCGATGGAGGCCGGCGACACCAAGTTCTTCGTTTCGCGCGGCTATGTCCATGTGATCGGCTCGCCGCGAGGGGTCGGCAAGTCGGAAGGCGGCGGGTCGCGCGAGTGGGACTGCTATGACCTGATCGAGTGGATTGCGGCGCAACCCTGGTGTGACGGCAACGTGGGCACGGTTGGCATTTCCGGCTTTGGCGCTGAACAGCTTGCCGTTGCCAAAAAGCAGCCGCCACATCTAAAGGCAATTTTCCCGTTCGACTCGCGGGGCGCCTACGGCGAACTTGGCGGCTTCCGCGACGAATATCCGGGCGGCGTTATTCATCTATTTCGTTATCTGGTTGGGCATTTCTCGGCAATGCATCAGCACAAGGGGCAGCCTGGTTCGCTGCCCCCGGAGCGCGAGAACTTGTGGCGCGAAGCCATGAATAATCCCGACTACAAAATGTATCCCCACGTTTACAATTTGATCGCGCAAAAAGGCCAGCACATGCCGCCCTACTACAATGTGCTGGTCGACCCGTACGACAGCGAAGCCGCAGTCAGCAAGAGCGAGGCGGAGTTCGCGGCCATCAAGGTGCCGACGTACACTGGCTCCGGTTGGTACGGTTACACCTACAAGACGCACCTGAACGGATGCCAGCATTGGTATAGCAACATCAAGGCCCCGAAGAAGCTGCTGCTTGCCGGGCCCGCGCATCTTGAGCGCCCGTATCATACGTTCCACAGCGAGGTGCTGCGCTGGCATGATCATTGGCTCAAAGGCGTCGACACCGGCATCATGAACGATGCACCGGTGCGCTTTTGGGTGATGGGCGCCAACGAGTGGCGCATGGCAAGCGATTGGCCGCTGCCTGAGACGCAATGGACCAAGCTTTATTTGAAGAGCTGGGAGCGGCTCGCGTCGGAGGATGTAGCGCCATCCAGTGCAACAGAGACGCAGGCACCGGACGCGTTCGTGCAGATGCCGCCAACACAGACCAATACGGTTCAGCGGCTGCGCTATATGACCGATCCGCTGCCGCAGGATGTGCTTGTGGCCGGGCCGATTGCGCTGACCCTTTATGCGTCTATCGACCAGGACGATACCAACTGGATCGTGATCCTCAAGGACGTCGGCCCCGATGTCTCGGTGCAGAGCGTGCGCGAAGGCGAGCGCGAGGTGCCAAAGGATCTTCCCGAGCGCGAACTCACGCGCGGCTGGCTCAAGGCCTCGCACCGGGCGCTCGATCCAGCGCGTTCAAAGCCCTATTGGCCTTGGCATCCGCTTACGCGCGAGGCGCAAAAGCCGGTTACGCCGGGCGCCATCGAGGAATATCAGATCGAGGTGATGGCGACGGCAAATCTGTTTCGCAAAAGCCACCGCATCTGCCTCGAGATCACCAGTCTGGACTTGCCCACGGGCGTCGCCGGCGCGACCAATGCCGAGTATGTGCCCTACCACATCTGCTCGAGCAAAACAGTGCTACACAAGATCTATCACGACCGGCAGCGTCCATCGCACCTGCTGCTGCCGGTCGTTCCGGAATGAAGCCCCGCGAGGCAGGACATTTGGATGCGGGCGTCTAACTTCGCTATTGAATGATCCTAACGGAGGGCGTGATCGCAAGATCGCTGGCCGTGGTCTCGATGGCGATGAGTTGCGACAATAAGCTGAAGATTCGTTTGGTATTCGTCGCACTTTCCGGCACGCAATAATCGCCATCGTAGAACCAAGTATGGGTGAAGCAACGCTCATCAGTGTTCGCCAAAACCGTTATGAGTTTTTGATCGGGCGTTGTTGTCACCAATTTTGGTGAATCGGTCTCATCCTCGAAAGGATTTGGTGGAATATAGGCACTTGGCAATGGTTGTGAATTTTCTCGCTCTACTTTCATCAAGTTTCCGAGAAATTCAAAGACACCGTAGGCCGAACGCGGCACAATACGAAACTGTAGGTCAGGTGAGGGCATCAACAAAAACGTATCGGACTGAGGTTTTTTGGCCTCGGCTTGCGCATTCCATGGGGTTCCGCAGACGGGACGGGCATTGGCCGGATTGAATAATGATCCTACCAGGGCTTTTACTCTCGCAGCCTCCTGCTCTCCCATCTCAAGTGCTGCCTTACGGACCAAGAGTGGGCTAAAACAGAAGCGCGGAACAATAGTTGTTTCCGGTTTGCTGCTGGTGCCTGACTTACTGTCGGAACTACTGCTTTTGCCGGAACTTGATTTTTGAAATGACTGCAGCTCGACTGTCAGCCCAGACAATACAGCGATCTTGATCCATTCCTTGAAGCACAGGTGCTTCCCTTGTAGTGGTGTCTGGGGACAGCCATACGTGACGGGCGGGTTGTAGGAGTAGCCGATTGAATGGGGCCCGGCGGGACCGATCTGAAAAGAGTCGGCGAATAGCCAGAACAATAGCTCGGCCGGGTAGTCTTGGCGAATGAAATAATCGAGCGTGATAAGATCGATGGGCTTCAGGAAGCCTGTATAAAAGCTGCCCGTTTCCTGGGTTGACACGCTGAAATTCGTGCTGACTGCAGTGGCGTTTGCAGCCGTGGAGCTGCCCAAGGCAGTGGCGGCTCCGGGCACGCCGGTTCCGTAGGTACATGCCGTGCTGTGAGTGATCCCCGAAAGTCCCGGAAGGCAGTTAGGCGGTCCAATGCTGAAGGAAGGCAGCGCGAACGATGACGTGTTCGTCATCGTCGGCGTAACGTTGGAGACGGTTGTAAAGGCGAGCGGATAGTCGTGGCTGGCGCGTACGAGATTTAAGAAAATAGCTTCGTCGCGACCCTTCGCCAGACTGCGGCTCACGGTGTCATAGCGCGAGTCTACCGGGTCGACTACGGCGCACGCACTCAACAGCCCGGCGAGAAGCACGCCGGTAACCAACGCACGCAACAACATTCCAGCCCCCGCAAACCAACAAGGGCGCCACCCAAACGCCCCGCAGGCCTCTTTAGATTGCTCCGGCTTATGGTTAATCGTCAATAAATATTTGCAAGGAGGAGTCTAAGCAAATCGGTCTTGTACGGAGTCGTTGCGATCTTGCCACAGTTCGCCGTGCCGTAAGCCAGTTTGGAGGCAGTTAATCGGTTTTCAGGAGGGCGTGCGCGCAATCAAATTTGCGGTGTCACAATCGAGTTCAGTCCCCGCTGGGCGTGCGCAAACCAATCCAGCTGTCGCGGACCTGATGATAGTGTACTTGCGGGTCGTAAACCGTCACAGGAAGACGGAGTTCGCGCGCCGATAGGTGGCCAACGGCCGACAGCAGGCTGTATGACGCGACCACACGGTCGTGCTGCGCGACCAGGAGACTTTGCCGGGCATTCACCAACGCCTGCTCGGCGTTGAGTACGTCTTGGGTGGTGCGCTGGCCCGCCATCGCCTCATTGCGAACGCCGGTCAACGCTCGCTCTGCGGCATCGTTCTGGCGGATCGCGGCCTCGACTTGCGCCTTGGCCGCTTGCAGCTGCCCCCAGGCCTGCACCACATTGGCCCGGGTCTGATCGCGCACCTGATCGACGTTCAAGCGCTGCTGGCCGAGATTCTCCTTGTCGAGACGGATCGCCGAATATTCGGCGCCTCCCTGATAGAGCGGAATTGTCAGGTTCAGCGACACTGTATTCGTGAACAGGTTAGGCGTGAGCAGTTGCGGATTGTTTTGCTGCTGCACGCTGTACTGCCCGACCAGTGTCGGCCACAGCGCGCCCTCGGCGATTTTCACTTGCAGCTGTGCGACATCGACGCCGTACAACGCAGCCGTCACGGACGGATTCTCCGCGATGCCAAGCGTGACCGCCGCGTTCAACGTGGAGGGCGCGAGCCGATCCACCGGAGAGGCGGCGGCCAAATTCCCCGGTTCAACGCCGATGATGCGGCGATAATTGGCGCGCGTCGTCATCAGCATGGACTCCGCCGCATGCAAGGTTGCTTCGCCGGAGGCTAATTGCGCTTCCGCCTGCGCAACGTCGGTGGAGGTCACTTGGCCGGCCTGGAAGCGATTTTTAGTATCCGTGAGCGTGCGCTGGAGAACGCGAACGTTGTTCTGCTGTACTTCCAGGTTCGCGGCATCCCGCGACACATCCATGTACACGCCCGCCGCCGACAGCAGCACGGACTCTTCCATCATGCGAAGAGTCTCGCGCGCCGCGAAGACCTGGCTCTCCGCTGAGCGCACTTTGTTGGCCGTCTGCTGGCCGTTAAAGAGCGTCTCCGTCCCGGTAACGCCGACCGAATGGGGCGTCGAGAGACCTTTCGCCTCGAATGATACGCCGTTTGGTATGCCTGGTGGTATTGGCGGAATGAGCTGCTTCGTGTCCGTGTATTCTCGGCCAATCGAAGCGTTGGCGGAGATGGTAGGGCGATAGCCGGAGAGGGCCGTCGGCACGCCCTCGTCGGATTGACGGACAATCGCACGCTGGGCGTTCAATTGCGGATTGTTTTCGTAAGCTCTCGCCAGCGCCGATTCCATGGTCTCGGCGGCGGCCCAGCGCGGCGCTGCGGCAAAAAGCGCGGCGCTCAGCACAATTATTGCCGCGGTCGAGCGCCCGCGCTGCCGTCCCGGCAAACTTCCCCGGCCCCCTGGAGCCATAACGCTACTCACGCTACAAAGAACGCCAACCCACCCGAGGCGAACCTTATCGTCCGCCGCTCTGCCTTACAAGGCAAGGCCGCCGATGGGGCGGCCGGGCGCTCCTTCAGCCCCCGGCGGCGGGGCGCTGTGCGAGCGCGTCGTCGAGTTCCTTGGCGCGCTTGCAGGCCGGGCGGAGGCAGATCCGTTGCCAATATCGCTCGAAAGCGGGGCGCTTTTCGATGGTGCCGAACATCATGCCGAAGCCGAGTTGGGAACCGACATAGAGGTCGACGGCGGTGAAGTCGTCGCCGGCCAAATAGTCGGAACGCGATAATGCCGCTTCAAGTGCACTCATGACGTGCTCGATGCGGCCATACCCGATCATTCTTTCCCGCTCCTGCGGTACCACGAAGCCCAGGGCCTTGTTGCTGACCGCGGCCTCGACGGGACCGGCGGCAAAGAACAGCCACCGGTAATAAGGCCCGCGCCTGCGATCAGTGGGAGGTGGCGCGAGCTTGGCCTCCGGGAAGGCATCGGCCAGATAAGCGCAAATGGCGGCGCTCTCGGTCACCACCACATCGCCATGGCGCAGCGCCGGCACTTTGCCCATGGGGTTGATGGCGAGATAGGCTGGCGCCTTCATCGACGCGGCGTAATCGAGCACCTCGGTGCGGTAGGGCTGACCGACCTCCTCAAGCATCCAGCGGGCGACGCGGCCGCGCGACATCGGATTGGTGTAGAGGATGAGTTCATCGGCCATCGGTCGCTCCTTTCGCCAACTCGTCACCAAGCGTTGCTGTCTCTGCTCACTCGGCGGACAGCGTCCGATATATTTCGGCGCCGTCGCGCGCTCCGCGCAGGGCGGTCGCGATTTCCGGTTTCCTGAGCTTGCGCGCGATTGAGGCGAGGGCGCCCAACTGCTCGCCGTTGGGCGCCTCCGGTAGCAAAAGCAAAAAGACGATGTCGACCGGCTCTCCGTCGACGGCGTCGAAAGCAATGGGTTTGCGCAGCCGGAAAAACATCCCGACCGGCTTTTTCACTTGGTGAAATCGCGCGTGCGGCAGTGCCACGCCGCCGCCGACCCCTGTTGATCCGAGTTCCTCCCGCTTTTCCAGCTCCGCAAGGACCTGCTGGGGTTGCACATCGACGGTGGCGCCTGCCTTGCGCGCCAACGCCGACAGGAGCTTTTGCTTGTCGGCGGCAGCCACATCGATCGTCACGTCATTGGGAGAGAGGAAGTCCGCAATGTTCATGGCGCTTCTCGACGAATGACGTGCAAGGCGTGAGAGGGAAGGCGAGGACGGGACAGGTCGCGCTCAGTCGGGGGCGCGCAAGCGATAGCCTATTCCGGTTTCCGTGAGAATGTATTGCGGGCGTTCGGGGTCGGCCTCGATCTTCTGCCGGAGCTGCCGGACGTACACCCGCAGGTACTGGGCGTCGGTCAAATTATCCCAAAGTTCGCCCAGCAAAAACTTGTGGGTCAATACTTTACCGGCGTGCTGCACCAAAACGCGCAACAAGTCATACTCCTTTGGTGACAGTTTCACTTCCTTGTCGCCGACTTTGACGATGCGGCGCACGAGATCGACGGACAAGTCGCCTACCCGGAAGATCGGCCGTTCGCCGTGGGTTTGCAACTGGTGACGCAGCGCCGCGCGCATACGGGCAAGAAGCTCATCCATCCCGAACGGCTTGGTCACGTAGTCATCGGCGCCCAGGTCCAAGGCCTCGACTTTGCCGGCCTCATCGCCGCGGCTGGACAGGACAACGATGGGAACGCCTTCGCTGCGAGTGCGGATCGTTCGCAACAGGTCGTGACCTTGCATATCGGGCAGACCAAGATCGAGGATGACCAGGTCCGGGGTCTGGCCCAGCATGTCGAGAGCGATTTTGCCGTTTGGCGCTTCCAGAATCTGATAACCGTGCGCCGAAAGGCCCATACGCAGAAGTTTGCGAATGGGCGGTTCGTCGTCAACCACCAGCACGCGGAGCGGAGCGGCGCTCATGCGGCGGCGTCCAGGCTTTGCCGCTCGCGCGGGATCGGCAGGCTGATGGTGAACATCGCACCGGTCCGGTCGGCACGGTTGGCCGCAACGATAGTGCCGTGCATTGCCTCGACAAACCCGCGTGAGATCGCGAGCCCGAGCCCGGTGCCGGCACGAACTTGGTCGGCCTTCTGCGCGCGATAGAACTTATCGAATATGTGCTCGAGATCGCCGGCCGGAATGCCGGCGCCCTCGTCGAGAACCCGCAGGCAGACGGTTTCTCCATTGCGCCAGCTTTGAATGCGGATCCTCGTCTCCGGTGGAGCGTATTTGGCGGCATTGTCGAGGACGTTGAACAAGACTTGTTCGAACAGAACAGCGTCGACTTCCAGCATGGGCAGGTCCGGCGCCAGCTCCAGCTCGACCTTGTGCCGCGACAAGATCCGGCTCGCGCGGCGCAGTGCGCTGCCAACGATCTCGCCGACATCGTGAAGCGCTACGTTCGGCTGGACCGCCCCAGACTCGAGTTTGGTCATGTCGAGCAAGTTGGCAATGAACCGGTTCAGCCGCTCGGATTCGTCGATGATCGTTGCCAGCAGGTCGGCCTTCTCGGCGGCGCTGAGTTTTTCCGGCAGATCGCGCAGTGTTTCGGCGGCGCCAAGCACGGCCGCAAGCGGTGTCTTCAGGTCGTGGGAGATCGAGGTTAACAACGCCGAGCGCAGACGCTCGGTTTCGGCGACGCGCTCGACCCGGTCCATGTCCTCGACGAGCCTGACCCGCTCGATGGCCAGGGCGCCCTGATCGCGCAGCGCGTCAACCAGCCGCCGCTGATCGGGCGTGAGCAGCGGGCCCGGCTTGTCGCTGTCGATGCCCATCACGCCGATGGCGCCGCGCCCCGTGTGCATGGGCAGGAACAGGCGCTTGGCGCCGGGAAGCGTATCCGAGCCGCGGCCTGCCGCGCGGTCGTTTTCCCAGGCCCATTTCGCGGCCGCCAGGTCAGCGCTGTCGAGAATGTCCTCCGGCGGATAGCCGACCTTCACCGCAATGGTGCCATGTTCGGGCAGAAGCAGCACCACCCGCACTTTCAGCATAAGCGCGGCCTGATAAGCCGTCGCCCAAAGCACGTCGTCGAGCGTGCCGGCGCCTGCCAGCTTGCGGCTGAACGCATAGAGCGATTCAGTCGTACGCGCCCGTTCCATCGCCGCCATCGCCTGGGTGCGGCCGCGCGCGGCGACATTGGAGACGATGATCGCCACCAGCGTGAAAAACCCGAAGGCGGAGAAATTCGTCGGATCGGTGAGAGTGAACCGGTAGTTCGGCCCCACAAACAGGAAATTATAGCAGAGCGCGGATACAACGCTTGCCATCAGCGAAGGCCACAGACCAAAGCGCACGGCAACCGTAACGACCGCGGTGAGAAAGATGAGATCAATGTTGACGCGGCCTACCCATCTCCAGATCAGTTCGCCAAACCCAAGTGCTACGCCGACCGCCCCCAGGGCGATGAGGTAAGGCAGAGGATCGAATGCCTCCTCGCTCTCTGCGGCACGAATCGATTTCTTCGGGATTGGTTGTCCGGCGACGGCATCGCCGGCGATGACATGGACGCTGATATTGCCGGATCGGCGGACCAGATCATGCACCACGGACCCGTGCAGGATCTCGAACCAGCGTGACCGGGCGGACTTGCCGATCACAATTTGCGTCACGTTGTTGGCCTGCGCGTAGCTGATGACGTCGGCGGCGATGTCGCGGTCGCCACCGGGAAGCGTGACGGCTTCGCCGCCCAGCGCCTCTGCTAGCCGCAGCGTATCGGCGACGCGGTCACGCTCCTCTTCGGAAAGTTGCGCGCTTCGCCGTCCTTCGACATACAGCGCCACCCAGGGACCATGCAGGCGGTCGGCAATCCGCTTGGCGTAGCGAACCAGCCCGGCCGCGCGCGGGTCCTCGCTGATACACACCAGAATGCGTTCGCCGGCCGGCCATGGTCCCTGGATGGCGTGTGCCTGCATCTCGCTGAGCAGTTGTTCGTCGACGCGCTCGGCGGTTCGGCGCAACGCCAGTTCGCGGAGAGCCGTCAGGTTGGCCGGCGAGAAGAAATGCTCCAAGGCCCGTTCGGCCTGTCGCGGAACGTAGACCTTTCCTTCCTTGAGACGTGTGATCAGGTCGGCGGGCGTGAGATCGACCAGTTCGACGGCGTCGGCACGATCGAACACGGTGTCGGGCACGGTCTCGCGTACGCGTACGTGGGTGATCTGAGCGACGACGTCATTGAGGCTTTCGATATGTTGAATATTGACGGTCGTGTAAACATCGATGCCGTTACTCATCAGCTCTTCGACATCGAGATAACGCTTCGGATGACGGCTGCCTTCGACGTTGGTGTGCGCGAGCTCGTCAACGAGAACGATCTGCGGCCGGCGGGCGATAATTGCGTCGAGGTCCATCTCCTCGAGCCATTGACCCTTGTAAAGGACGCGCCGCCGCGGAACGACTTCGAGGCCGGCCAGCAGCGCCTCGGTGTCCCTGCGGCCGTGGGTCTCAACTATGCCGGCGACGATGTCGTAACCGTCTTTCTTGCGCGCCTGCGCCTGCTGCAGCATCTCATAGGTCTTGCCGACGCCAGGCGCCGCGCCGACGAAGATTCTGAGTTTGCCAACGCGCCCTTCTTCGCGGCGCGCCGCTTCGAGGAGCGCTTCCGGCGAGGGCCGATGTTCAGAATCGCGCCGCTGTTCCGCCATTCTAATTAGATATCGCGATCAGTCTTGATTTGCCAGCCTAGCCGGCGGCCAGGCGGTCAAGCGCGATATTGAGCATCAGCACGTTCACGCGCGGCTCGCCTAACAGGCCCAGAAAGCGGCCTTCTGTGGCCGCTTCGACGAGCTCCCGGATGCGGTCTTCGGACAGTTTGCGCGCCTTGGCGATGCGGGGCACTTGGAAAAGCGCCGCTTCGGGCGAGATCTCGGGGTCAAGGCCGCTCGCCGAAGTGGTGACCAGATCGGCCGGAACCGGGACGCCCGCGTTCTCCTTTTGCAGCTTTGCGACATCGGCTTGCACGCGGTCAATCAGCGCCTTGTTTGAGGGTCCCAGGTTCGATCCTCCGGAATTCGCGGCGTTATAAGGCGCGGGCACCGATTTGGTCGGATCATTCGGGTCGGGCGCGGTGGTCGCTGACGGGCGGCCGTGAAAGTAGTTATCGCTGGTGAAGTCCTGCCCGATCAACTCGGAACCGACGACCTTGCCGTCCCGCTCGATCATGCTGCCGCCTGCCTGATAAGGAAAGACGACCTGGGCGATGCCGGTCATCGCCAGCGGATAGATGAGCCCGGTAATGAGGGTGAGTGCGACGAGAACGACAATTGCCGGACGGATTTCGCGCAACATGACGTTGTGCTCCTCAAGCCAGATGCAAGAGCGTGACCACGAAATCGATGGCCTTGATGCCGATGAACGGGATGACCACGCCACCGATTCCATAGATCAAAAGATTGCGTAGAAGCAGCGGACCGGCGCCGATCGGCCGATAGCGCACGCCCTTCAGCGACAGCGGAATGAGCGCGATGATGATCAGCGCGTTGAAGATGATCGCCGAAAGAATGGCGCTTTCGGGCGTTTCCAGCTTCATGATGTTGAGCGCGTAGAGCGGCCCATGAATCTGACCCGGCTGGCGATAGAATGCGTCGAACATCGCTGGGATGATGGCGAAATATTTGGCCACGTCGTTCGCGATCGAGAAGGTCGTCAGCGCGCCGCGCGTCATCAGCAGTTGTTTGCCGATCTCGACGATCTCGATCAGCTTGGTGGGATTGGAATCGAGATCGACCATGTTGCCCGCTTCGCGCGCGGCCTGCGTGCCGGTGTTCATGGCGACGCCGACGTCGGCCTGCGCCAAAGCTGGCGCATCGTTGGTGCCGTCGCCGCACATGGCGACGAGTTTGCCTTTGGACTGCTCGTCCCGGATGAGCCGCAGCTTTTCCTCGGGTGTGGCTTGGGCGAGGAAATCATCGACGCCGGCTTCTGCCGCAATTGCCGCGGCCGTCATCGGATTGTCGCCGGTGATCATGACCGTGCGGATACCCATGCGGCGCAATTCGGCGAAGCGCTCGCGGATGCCGCCCTTCACGATGTCTTTGAGGTGAACGACGCCGAGCACGCGGCCGTCCTTGGCGACGGCGAGCGGAGTGCCCCCCGACTTGGCGATGGTGTCGGCGACCGCATTCAGCTCACGCACGGTTTCAGGAGTGATGCTGGGCCGTAACGCCTGCACGACGCCGCCCGGGCCGACGGCACTTGGTAACGTGTTCAGGTAATTGAGGATCGCGTCCACAGCTCCCTTGCGCACCCAGGAGTCACCGACTTCGACGCCGCTCATCCGGGTCTGTGCACTGAACGGGATGAAGTTGGCCTTCATTTCCGCAAGCTCACGGCCGCGGATCCCGTACCTCTCCTTGGCCAGCACCACGATGGACCGGCCCTCGGGCGTTTCGTCGGCGAGCGAAGCAAGCTGCGCCGCGTCCGCCATTTCCTGCTCGGTCACCCCACGCACCGGCTTGAATTCCGTCGCCTGCCGGTTGCCGAGCGTGATCGTGCCGGTCTTGTCGAGCAGAAGCGTATCGACGTCGCCCGCGGCCTCGACCGCGCGGCCGGACATGGCGAGCACGTTGAAACGCACCAGGCGATCCATGCCGGCGATGCCGATGGAGGAAAGCAGCGCGCCGATCGTGGTCGGGATCAACGTGACGAACAGCGCGACCAGGATCACGACCGAAATCGCGTTGCCGGCGTACAACGCATAGCTTGGAATAGTCGCTGTCGCGAAGACGAAGACGATGGTCAGGCCGATGAGCAATATGTTGAGCGCGATTTCGTTCGGCGTTTTTTGCCGCTCGGCGCCTTCGACGAGCCGGATCATGCGATCGAGAAACGTCGAGCCCGGCGCCGCGGTGATGCGCACCCGGATCCAATCGGAAAGCACTTGTGTACCGCCGGTGACCGCAGAGCGATCGCCGCCCGATTCACGGATCACTGGAGCCGATTCGCCGGTGATTGCCGCTTCGTTGACCGAGGCCATTCCCTCGATCACTTCGCCGTCGGATGGGATCATGTCGCCGGCTTCCACGAGCACAAGGTCGCCCACCTTGAGGTCCGTGCTGGGCACGAGCCGGTAATTTTGCTGGTCGCCCGAACCGGTGATCAGCTTGGCCTGAGTCTCGGTGCGTTGGCGCCGCAGCGTATCGGCCTGGGCCTTGCCGCGGCCCTCGGCAACGGCTTCGGCGAAATTCGCAAACAGCACGGTGAACCACAGCCACACAATGATCTGAAACTCAAAACCGATCTGTCCGCCGCCGGTGAACAGATCACGAATGAGGATCACGGTGGTGAGTATCGTGACAACCTCAAGCACGAACATCACCGGATTTTTGATTAGCGTCCGCGGGTCAAGCTTGACGAAGGCCGAACCGATGGCGGGCACAACGACTTTGGTGTCGAAGAGCGCCGATCCAGACGCGCGCCTGCGCGGGGTTGACGAGTCCATTGACGTGGCTCCGACCTAATTCGCTGAAAATAGTGTGCCGGCGTTGATGGCGAACTGCTCGACCAATGGGCCAAGCGCGAGCGCCGGGAAGAAAGTCAGGCCGCCTACGATCAAGATCACGCCGACCAGCAGGCCGACAAACAGGCCGCCGGTGGTTGGGAATGTGCCGGCCGATGCCGGTATGGATTTCTTGGCGGCAAGCGAGCCGGCAATCGCCATGGTCGGTATGATCATCCAGAATCGGCCGACAAACATGGCGACGGCGCCGCTCAGATTGTAGAACAGCGTGTTGGCGGACAGTCCGGCGAACGCCGAGCCGTTGTTGCCATCCTGTGACACGTAGGCGTACAGCACTTCCGTGAAGCCGTGCGGCCCAGGATTGCCTGTGGCCGAGACCGCGGACGGGACCATCATTGCGACCGCCGTCCAGCCGAGGTACATCAGCGGCAGGATCAGGATGGCGAGCATCGCCATCTTGACTTCCTTGGCCTCGATTTTTTTGCCGACATATTCCGGCGTGCGGCCGACCATCAGGCCGGCGACGAAGATCGAGATGATGACGAACAACAGCATGCCGTACATGCCGGCGCCGACGCCGCCGACGATGACTTCGCCGAGCTGAATGTTGATGAGCGGAATCATGCCGCCAAGGGCGGTAAAGGAGTCGTGCATGGCGTTGACGGCGCCGCACGACGCGGCGGTGGTGATGACGGCGAACAAAGCGGAGCCGACGACGCCGAAGCGGACTTCCTTGCCCTCCATATTGCCGCCGGTGAGGCCCAGGGCGTTAAGCGCATCGTTGCCGTGCGCTTCGGCCCAGTAACAAAAGGAGACGCCGGCAATGAACAGAACGCCCATCGCGGCGAGAACCGCCCAGCCCTGGCGCTGGTTGCCGACCATGCGGCCGAAGACGTTGGTGAGCGCAGCGCCGATCGCGAAGATCGAGATCATCTGCACGAAGTTCGACAAAGCTGTCGGGTTCTCGAAGGGATGGGCGGCGTTGGCATTGAAGAAGCCGCCGCCGTTGGTGCCCAGCATCTTGATGGCGATCTGCGAGGCGACCGGACCGACCGCGATGGTCTGCTTGGCGCCTTCCAGTGTGGTGGCGTCCACGTAGGGGCCGAGTGTCTGCGGAATACCCTGCCAGACCAGGAACAGTGCGTAAGGCACGCAGATCGGGATCAGAACGTAGAGCGTGCAGCGGGTCATATCGACCCAGAAATTGCCCACGGTGCGCATCGAATGGCGCGCGAAGCCGCGGATCAGCGCGATCGCAAGTACGATGCCGGTTGCGGCGGACAAATAGTTCTGATGGGTAAGGCCGAGCATCTGCACGAGGTATGACATCGTGCTTTCGCCGCCGTAGTTCTGCCAGTTGGTGTTGGTGATGAAGCTGATCGCCGTGTTGAACGACAGATCGGGGGCTACCGCCGTCTGCCCCGCCGGATTGAACGGCAGCCATCCTTGCACGCGCATCAGGACGTAAAGAATTAAAAAGCCGCCCACGTGGAACAGCAACATGCCGATTGTATACGTGACTGCATGCTGTTCATGGCGCTCGTCAACGCCAGCCATCCTGTAGATCAAAACTTCGACCGGCCGCAGGGCGGGCGAAAGTAATGTGCGCTCGCCGTTGAAGACGCGGGTCATGTACGCGCCGAGGATCGGCGTGATCGCGATAATGATAGCGCAATAGATCAGAATCTGTGCCCAGCCGATGGCGGTCATAGTGCTTATTCCTTCAGAACAGCTCGGGCTTGAGCAGCGCGTAGACCAGGTAGACGAGCAGACCTGCGGTCACGAGGCCGGCCAGCACATAATCGAAGACCATAGCGGCTCTCCTCAAAGCAGGTCGCAGGCGTAGACGTACGCGATCGACAGCGCGAAGAAGGCAAATCCTATCGCCAGCATGACGACGTCCATCATGGAAAGACTCCAAGAGCTTCAGCAGGGACTAAGCGCACTATGAACGGCGGTCGGCCAGCCCGGTTCGCGTAGGCGCCTGCTTCGTCCGACGCCGACTATGTGTCACCGATCGCATAGGAATTCGAGATGCCGGGGACCGATTGGTTATAGGAATCCCATAAAGATCGGTAGGCGCCAGAAGCATCTTAAGTTATTGTATTGATTAATCAATATCGAAAATTCCTATGGTAAGGATGCTTGGGCGTCCTATGCTGGAATTAGGCGTCCTGCGGGGCTAGGACACTGGCCATGAGGCAGCGTGCAGTCGGTGGAGGGGCTACCGTGTTGCTGGTTGATCGGGGAATGCGGGGCGCTCGTCGGGCCCATCGCGATTTCCATGGCGGGTTCGTGCGCGCTTACGGTCCTGGAGAGCATAGCGACCGCTGCTGCTGCAAGAATCGAATGTCTCATTCGGTCCTTCCTGCCTGAGCATCCGCCCGATACCAACACCCGAAGCCAAGGCGCGATTCCCCGATGGTTCGCTTCATTATACGGCCCTTATGAGAAAGCGGCCGGCCTCGTCTCGAATTCATATGCGCCTGCGAGCACATTTCCGGGCAGCGCAACGGACAAAGGAGATCCAGATGGGCGCTATTCCCGCCAGCTCAGCGAATGGCAGCTCAGCGCGGCTACCGACGACGTTGCAAAGGCTCGCACGAGCGCTTGATCGGCTTGTTGTGAAACGAAGCCAGCGCGCCGTGTCGCCGATCGCGCTGCGCCGCTCGAAATATGACTTCAACCGCTGCCGCCGGTTGATGTTGCAAAGTTCAACGGCTCGTCATTCCCATCCGTGACTTCGTCGCTGAACGGGACCGCGCTTAGTCGAAGACAAAGGGGCGGTCAGGCCGCATACGATTTCAGATTGCGTTCGATGCGCGGCAGGATCGGCGTTTCGCCGTATTGGAATTTTGTTCCTGTAATCTGCTCATACATTGCGATGTAGCGGCGCGCGAGCTCCTGCACGAGCTCCGGCGGTGCGGGCGGCAAGGTGGCATCCTGGTAGGGGTCGCAGTGCTCCCTGAACCACAGCCGCAAGAATTCCTTGTCAAAGTATTCCGGCTCCTCACCCTCTGCGAGACGCGTTCCGTAGGAGTCGAGTTGCCAATACCGCGAAGAATCCGGCGTGTGAATTTCGTCGATGAGCACGAGGCGGCCATCCTCATCGGTTCCGAATTCGTACTTGGTATCGACTAGTATCAGTCCGTTGCGCGCCGCCAATTCCTGCCCGCGCGCGAAGAGCGCGAGCGCCACGGCTTTGACGCGATCGAACATGACCGGCGTGATGAAACCCTCGGCGATCATTTGTTCCGGCGAGAGCGTGCGGTCGTGCGCGGCCTCCTTTGTCGTGGGGTCGAACAGCGGTTGCGGCAGCTTTTGGTTTTTACGCATGCCTTCGGGGAGCGTGATGCCGCCGAAGTTGCGCTGACCGGCCGAATATCTCGTCCACGCCGCCGTGTCGGTGACGCCAGTGAGGTATCCACGCACCACCGCCTCAACCGGCAGCGTGGCGCACTTTCGCGCCACTGTGACGTTCGGGTCGGGAACCGCAAGCACGTGATTGGGCACAATGTCTTTCGTCCTCTCGAACCACCACGCGCTTACCTGATTGAGCACCTGACCCTTCCAGGGAATGTGCGCGATGATGCGGTCGAACGAGGAATGCCGGTCGGTGGTGATCAGGACGAGCTTGCCGTTTTGTTCGTAGATGTCGCGGACCTTCCCCGCCGTCTTGCGGCCGAGAAAGGCAAAGTTCGTGTCCTTCAGGATATCCATTTGAAGTGTTTTGGAACGCGGCAGGGCGGCGCGAGACGACCGCGACAATGCCATTCCGGTGAGGAGGCCGCAATCGTGAAGGCCGCTCCGGCAGCGCGCCGGGATCCGATCAATTCCCCAGGGACGATTGTTCAGTCTGGCTTCCGCTGCAGCGCAAACATCTTCATTGCTGTGCGCCCGATCTGTCCGGCATCGGAGCAGTCGGCGCGGGCGTGGCAGGCGCGGCAGGCTGGTCGAGTTTGTCCACAAGCGTCGCGGTTTGTCCGGTGTTGACGTCGAGGACCTTCTCGGTCGGCGGTTCGGCCCGGTTCCACCAGCCACCGCCGAGCGCCTGGAAGAGCGCTGCGGTGTCAGCCAGGCGGGCGGCGCGCGCCTGCACCACCTGGATCTCTGCCTGCAGGTAAGTCTGTTGCGCGGTGAGCAGGATGAGCACGTTGGCGTAGCCGGTCTGCATCTGTTGCTGCGCGAGGTCGAAGCTGATCTTGGAGGCGCGTTCGAAATCGCGCGCCGCCTTCAGCGCATCGGCGTCGTTCTGGATCGCGCGCAGCGAGTCGGCGACGTTCTGCACGGCGGTGACAACCGTACCACGGTAACTCCAGGCCGCCGCGTCATAAGTTGCCCGCGCCTCGCGCAGGTCGTGCAACAGCGTGCCGCCGTCAAAGAGCGTCTGCGTCGCGTTGCCGGACAACGTCCAGAACGCGTTCTGCGGCGAAAGGAATCCGGCAAGCGCCGTATTCATGTATCCGCCATTGGCGCTGATGGTGAAGTTCGGAAGCATGTTGGCGATGGCGACGCCGACCAATGCACTCGCCGAGTGCAGTTGTTCCTCCGCGGCGCGCACGTCGGGCCGTTGCTCGATCAACTCCGACGGCAGGCTCACAGGAAGATCGGTGGGCAGGCGCAGCTGGTCGAGCCTGAAGGTTTCGCGCGGTTCCTGGCTGGAGTAAACGCCGGAGAGAGCCGAAATGAGGTCGCGGTTCTGCTGCAGCGCTTTGCGCAGCGGCGGAAGTGTGGCCTTAACCTGGGCCAGCGCGGCTTCCTGCAAGGCCAGATCATTGCGGCCGGCGTAGCCTGTATCGAACTGTTTGCGCAGGATATCGAGCATCTTGGCGTTGATCGTGATCAACGCGTTGGTGGCGTCGATCTGGCCGCGCAGGGAGGCTTCGTTGATGGCCGCAAGCGCCACGCTAGAGGTCAGCGTGAGGTAGGCCGCCTCGACCTGAAAGCGTTGGGTGTCGGCCATCGCTTGAAGCGATTCCACCGTGCGCCGGTTAAGACCCCAGACATCGAAGGTGTACGACACCGCAACCTGCGCCGTGTACAGATTATAGACACTAGCGTTCGACGATGGGATGGGGGCAAGCGCTCCGGAAGTCTGATTGCGGGTTGGGTTGAAGTTCGCCTGGACGAAGGGAAAGAACTTGCCCTGTTGCGCGTAGACAGCCTCTTTGGAGGCGCGCAGCGTCGAGATCGCCGATTGCAGTGTGGGATTTCTGTCCAGCGCCTGCTTGATCAGCGCGTTGAGCGCCGGCGACCTAAATAGCGTCCACCATTCCTGCGGAATATCGCGGCCCGGCGCGAAATGCTGCGACAGGCCGGTCGCTGCGTCCGTCGAGGATGTGCGCGCCGCCAGCGGTTCTTTGGTGTAGCGGCCGACGTCGGGTGAAGCGGGGGGCTTGAAATCGGGGCCGACGGCGCAGCTTGTCAGTAGCGTCACGGCCGCCAAAACGGCAGCGCTTTTACGCAAAAGCCTCACTGACGCAACGCACATAAGCCGCAACACACATAGGCAAGTAAACGCTAACTCGACTGAACTGCAGCACTTCCACCCGGCGTGCCGCGAAATTCGCGACTGCCGACTTTAACCATCATTCCGGGACCTTGGCTGTGACCCCCCTGCCACAGTGTTAATTATTCAATGATTCGGCCAAATGCTCGACCATCCCGCTATACTGTCATCTATGACAGCAGAAAATTCTCACAGTAGACCAGACAGAGGACTCTCGTCAGTTATGAGGCTCTAAAATTTGCACTCAACGAGAGTGCGAAGGCCCGTCGATGGCATCCCCGCAAAGAAAAGTCTTTTCGAAAAACAGTAGTGAAAAAGTATCGCCGTAGTCGTGCAACCGCCGATTTGATTCATACGCGTGCATAGAACCGCTTCCAGGTTTCTGTGGCTAATCTGCAGCATGTCACAAATAACAGTAGACCACAGGCTAAACTAGTGGCCATTTTTGCGAAACTACCGACGAACGTGGTGTGATTTGTCCATGGCGCTCCGCATTGCAAGCAGCCGAGCGAAAGCCGCGGTCATCGCGGCGCTAATATCCGTGGCGGCTGTAGCCTATTGGGCGTGGTATTCCGGCTACTCGGGAAAGACAGACATTGGTGCGACGACCAATGCCATCGCCGCGCCGAACGACACAGGAGCGCCGACGCGAAACACCGACGGCGTCGATCTTTCGGACACGCAGCTCGCTTCCGTGAAAGTCGAGCCTGTGGAAGAGCGGGAATTCCCCGTCGAGAAAGACGCCGTCGGCAGCATCGACTTTAACGAGGATCTTTCGGTGCAGGTCTTCACGCCTTACCAGGGGCGGATCATTGCGCTGTTCGCCGAAGTCGGTGACGACGTGAAGAAGGGCCAGACGCTCTTCACCATCGACAGCCCCGATTTGTTGCAGGCCGAATCCACTCTCATCGCGGCTGCGGGCGTGTTGGAGTTGACGAACCGCAATCTCGCGCGCCTGCAAGAGCTCTACACGACGCGCGCTGTGTCGCAAGCCGCCTTGGAACAGTCGGTCTCCGACCAGCAGACAGCCCAGGGCAATCTGCGTGCCGCTCGCGACGCGGTGCGCATCTTTGGCAAGACCGACGCGGAGATCGATCAGATTGTCGCCCAGCGATTGGCCGATCCGACGCTGGTCGTGTCGAGCCCCATCAATGGGCGGGTCACCGCGCGCAGTGCGGCGCCAGGACTATTGGTGCAGCCTGGCAACGCACCAGCGCCTTACACGGTCGCAAACATCGACACCATGTGGATGCTGGCGAATGTGGCTGAAATCGACAGCCCGGCCTTCCGCGTCGGCCAGTCGGAGCAGGTGAGGATCAGCGCTTTTCCGGGCCGGGTGTTTGACGGCAATGTCACCACGATCGGCGCGTCGGTCGACCCCAATACCCGGCGCGTTCTGGTTCGTTCCGAAATCAAGGACCCGCAGCACGAACTGCGGGCCGGCATGTTTGCAAGCTTCACCATCAGCGTCGGCACTCCGGTGCGGTCACCCGCCATCCCGGTGGATGGCGTGGTTCGGGAAGGTGACGGCACGATGACGGTGTGGGTTACGGCCGACCGCCGGCATTTCACCCAGCGGACGGTCAAGATCGGCGAGGAGCGCAACGGCTACCGGCCAATCCTCGACGGCGTGAAGGTTGGCGAGCTGTGCGCGACCGAAGGCGCGATATTCCTGAGCAATCAGCTTGCCATCGCGCAGTGAGAACTTCTCATCTGTGCAGCCAAGCTTGAAATCGAGTTAGGGCATAAACAGTGCTGAAGGGGCTGCTCACATTCGGGCTGACACGGCGCCCGCTGGTTTTGCTCGGCCTGCTGGTGTTTTTGGCCGCTGGCCTCTTTGCCTTCAGCAAGCTCAACATCGAAGCCTATCCCAATCCCGCTCCAGTTATCCTGGAAATCACCGCACAGGCCCCCGGGCTGTCGGCCGAGGAGATGGAGCGCTACTACACGATCCCGATAGAGGTCGGTCTTGCTACGACGCCCGGCATCGATGTCATCCGCTCGACCTCGTTCTATGGCCTGTCGTTCGTGCGGGTGACGTTCTATTACAGCATCGACTATTATTTCGCGCTCACCCAGACCGCCATCAATCTGCAGCAGAACGTCACTCTGCCGAACGGTGTTTTGCCGACGATCCAGGGCAGCAGCCTGGTGGGCGAAATCTACCGTTATCAGTTGGTCGGGCCGCCGCATTTCGGGCTCACCAATCTGCGCACGGTGCAGGACTGGATCGTCCAGCGCCGCCTGCTCACCGTCCCCGGAGTAGTCCAGGTCAATACCTGGGGCGGCACGACCAAGGAGTATGACGTCAACGTCGATCTGCAGAAGCTCGACGCCTACAACGTTACGCTGCCGCAGGTGATCGGCGCCCTCGGCAACGCCAACATCAATGTCGGCGGCCGCACCATCAATATGGGCCAGCAATCCGTGAACATCCGCGGCATAGGCCTGATGAACAGCGGCGGCGCCGAGGACCTGACGCAAGGCTACCACGTCGCGGATATCGAGAACGTGCCGCTCGGTCAGTCGAACGGCGTGCCGGTTTTCCTAAAAGATGTCGCCAAGGTCTCGATCGGCTATGTGCCGCGCCTGGGCGAGGCCGGTCGTGATAACCAGGACGACATCGTCGCCGCCATCGTGGTCATGAACCGCACGTTGCACACCAACGATGTGCTGCCGCGCGTGCGCGCCGAAATCGAGAAAATGAACGTCGACGGCAGTCTGCCGTCGGGCGTGAAATTGGTTCCCTTTTACGACCGCTCCACGCTCGTTAATGTCACCACCGCCACGGTCCTGCACAATCTCATCTTCGGGTGCGTGCTGATCTTCTTCATCCAATGGATTTTCCTTGGCGATCTGCGTAGCGCCATCATTGTCGGCGTCAACATTCCGTTCGCCTTGTTCTTCAGCGTCATCATCCTCGTCATCCGCGGCGAGGACGCCAATCTGCTCTCGGTCGGCGCCGTCGATTTCGGCATTATCGTCGATGCAGCGGTGATCCTCGTCGAGAACACCTATCGGAACTTCCAGTCGAGGCCGGAAGTCAGACAGCGGCTCCTGCACGATCTGGCCGAAGAGCGGTGGGGACCCGATCCGACGCGCACCCCAGACCTCCTGAAGAGTTCGGCCTGGACCGACCGGCTGCGGCTGATGCTGATCAGCGCGCTGCAGATCGATCGCGCGGTGTTCTTCTCCACCGCCATTATCGTGGCGGCCTTTATTCCATTGTTCACGATGCAGGGCGTCGAAGGTCAGATCTTCAGCCCGATGGCGCGCACCTATGCCTATGCGCTGATAGGCGCGCTGCTGGCAACCTTCACCGTCACGCCGTGCCTGTCCTCGCTGCTGCTTCCGGAGCACGTCAGCGAGGTCGAGACGATCGTGGTGCGAACGCTGCGTTCGCTCTACACGCCGGTGCTGCGCTGGTCGCTGCAGAAACGCAAGATCACGATCGCGATCGGGCTCGTCTTCTTCGTGTTCAGTCTTTTCCTCGGCTCGCGGCTCGGCAGCGAATTCCTGGCGACCCTCGAGGAGGGCAATCTGTGGATCCGGGCTTCCATGCCGCCGACCATATCGCTGGAGGCCGGCATGCCGATCGTCACCCGGATTCGCGAAATTCTGCTCAGCCATCCCGAGGTCATTACGGTGACCTCGCAGCATGGGCGCCCCGACGACGGTAGTGACCCGGCGGGTTTCTTCAATGCCGAGTTCTTCGTGCCGCTCAAGCCGTTCGACGAGTGGCGGACGGGCTACACCAAGGACGACCTCATCAAGGACCTGCAGGCCGAATTCAACAAGGAGTTCGTTGGTGTCGACTTCAATTTCTCGCAATACATCCAGGACAACGTCGAGGAAGGGCTGTCGGGCGTCAAAGGCGCCAACTCGGTTAAGGTGATCGGCCCCGATCTCGCGACTTTGGAGAAGATCGCGCGCGAAATCCTTCCCGAAATGGCGAAAGTACCCGGCGTCACCGATCTTGGCGCATTCTGGGTGCTCGGCCAGCCCAACCTGAACATCAAGGTCAATCGCGAAAAGGCGGCGCGCTACGGATTGAGTGTCAACGACGTCAATACTGTCATACAAGGGGCGTTGGGCGGGACGACCGCGACTACGCTGCTTGAGTCCGACCGCGAATTCGGCGTCGTGGTGCGGCTCGCCCCCGAATACCGGCAAAACATCGACGACGTCGGCAACATCAAGGTCGGATATCAGACGCCGAACGGCGTCAATGCCTACGTGCCGCTGCGCGAGCTTGCGGATATTTCGCTAGACACCGGCGCGTCCTACATTTTCCGCGAGCGCAATCAGCGCTTCGTGCCGATCAAATTCAGCGTGCGCGGCCGCGATCTCGCCGGCGCCGTGGAGGAGGCGCAGCAGCGCATTGCGAAAAACGTGCAGTTGCCGAACGGCTACCGGCTCGAATGGTCCGGCGAGTTCGAGTGGCTGCAGGAAGCCAAGAAGCGGCTTGAAATCATCCTGCCGATCACCTTCGCCATGATCGTCGTGCTGCTCTACGGCCTGTTCAACTCGTGGCGGGACAGTTTCTTAGCGCTGCTTGGCCTGCCGTTTGCGATTTCCGGCGGTCTCGTTGCGCTCTACATCTCAGGATTGGACTTCAGCATTTCTTCGGCAATCGGCTTCATCTCGCTGATGGGCGTGTCGGTGATGAGCGGTATCCTCATCCTCAACGGCTATTACCGGGTCGCGAGCGGCGGCATGCCGACGATCGAAGCCATGTATCATGCCGTCCAGGAGCAGATGCGACCGATCCTGATGGTGACGCTGTCGGCCTGCATCGGGCTGTTGCCGGCCGCGATCTCGACCGGCATCGGCAGCCAGGTGCAGCGGCCGCTCGCCACCGTCATCGTCGGCGGCATGCTGATCGGCCCCATCATGTTGCTCGTGGTCGTGCCGGCGCTGCAGACGTTGTTCCTGCGTGAGCAGCAAGAGCCCACGCCCGAAGGAGCGCCCGATGCACCACAACCGGCGGAGTGAACAAGCGATGGCGACGAAGGCAATCTTACGCCGCGGTCTCTACCTCCTTGTGGGCGTTCTCGCCGGCGTGCCAGCGATTCTGGCGAGCTTTGTGGCGGACGCCCATGCGCGCCCTCACCACAAGGCGCATTCTGCTCATTTCGTGCGGCCTGACCCTTCCCCACCCGTCTTGAATCATGTTGTCGCAGACGGTTGGGGAAAGCTGCAAAACCATGGCGCGCCCAAGCCGGGCAGTTCGCCCGGAAACGCCGGGGGTAGTGCCCCACTTATCACGCTGCCCGGCAGTGCCGGCAGAGGCGCCAAGCAAGAGACCTGGGGAAGCAGAGAAACCGGCACCGGCTCCGCCGCAAAGGACGCCAATGCGCCGGATGTCCATATGAAAGATCTTGGGCCAATCGATTCGCGCATCACCGTGCAGTCGAGCCTACGCGGTGCGAGGCCTGAGATGACTCGGGAAGTGAAGGGCAAAATCAGGCGGAATACTGCCAAAGTGAGGCAGACGTTCATTCCGGGAAAGGCCAGTCGCATCACGCGCAACGCCATAGGTCTCCCGGTCACGCCACATAGGGGCATCGCCGGGCACGATGCAGTGCCCGCTGGTTTGCCGGCAGGCGCGGCGCCGGGCGTTGTGGTAAGCGGGAGCAACAGCTCGGCCAAACCGTATCCCGGGCAGGACCGTTTGGGCGTGTCCCGCCCGAACGCTGGCACGATCATGCCTAGCCGTGTTGCCAACGCGATCAACGGAACGAGTTTCTCCCAGCGTGGCTTTGTTCCGATTGGACTTGGCGGGCCAGCAAAGACCGTTGTCGGTATCAATGGATCGATGATCCGGGCGAAGCACTAGGTTCGGCCAAAATATAACCGACGGCGCGGCCTTGCTGTCCTTACCCGCAGCCTTTCGGCCTCACGCTCGTGGCTAAAAACTGCTCGCCTTTCGAAATGACATTAACTATAAGTGATCTTTGCAAATTTCGTTATTTTGGAGGAGCGAAATTGCCGGGCTCCGAGATAACGTCCGGCCTGCGCATGGCGGCCATCTTCCTGCGAACGGCCTTCATCTGCCTTCTGATCGGGGTGACGCTGCGCGTCAGCATGCCGCAAAGCGAAACAATCTGGACAGCCTACGACACGCCACTCGACCTCGTACGCTTGGCGTTGGGTATTATTGTCAGCATCTTTCTTGCTGTGCAGCTTTTTTATGGGCCCAGAGATGCGCATGGTTATCGCACCTGGCTTTATCTTGGACTTGCCGCAGTTCCCATTGTACTCGTCCTGCTCGTTGCCATTTGGTGAGCGCTAAAGTTCCCGTTGATGGTCGAGCGGATGGACCGCGTGCCTGGCGTGCACAGAGACAGCCCCGTGTCCGCGCGAGAGGAGGAGAGCGCGGACCGGGCGCTTTCGAGCGGCCATCTTGCTCGCAAGCGATGTGATGGTCGCGGGTCAGCGACCCGCGGGGAGTGGACTATTCGCCCTCTACGCCGATGGCGTAGGCGGTCTCGCCGTGAACCGCGTCGTCACCGACTTTC
>JBAUYV010000155.1:0-4528 GCA_049584975.1 Xanthobacteraceae bacterium
GCGCCGTTCACCGAGAACGATGTGTTTGAGATTTCCAACCGGGCGCGCGCGCTCGAGAACAACATGTACATCGTGGCGCCGAATATCGGCAGCTATCATCTCTATCCGGAAGGCCGTCATTTCGGCATCGACGCCGGCGGCGGCCAGTCGATGATCGTCGACTACCGCGGCCAGATCGTCGGCAAGCAGCGCGACACCAACGGCTCGACCTTCGTCGCCGGCGTCATCAACATCGAGGCGCTCCGCCATCACCGCGAATCGGCGCAGGTGACCAACTGGATGAAGGACGTGCGTTCCGAGCTGGCCCAGATCATCTACGAGAAGCCGATCTATCCGAAGAATCGGTATATGGAGAAAATCCCGCCCAAGCACGCCCAGTACAAGCGCGAGGTGATCGATAAGCAAGTCGCCTTGATGCAGAAGCGCGGAATCTGGAAGAAGCCGGCCAATAGCCCGGGGTGATCCGGAGATGTGCTTCTAATCCGACTCTGCCAGACAATTGAATGTCCGCTTCGCTCTGAAAGCGACCAAATTGCTACGTCGCCATGATATGATGCGGTGGGTCAACATGGACATTTTGCGGCGAAAAAAAACGAACAGGCCTTTCGCCGTCTCTGGTGAACCGCCCTATGGCGCTTCGTTGCCGGGAGCGTCGGAATTCGCCTCGTCAGGCCGGTCCTCGAGTCTCACTTTCTAGCGGCACTGCCTGTAGCCGAATTTTTGAATGATCTCGCTCCCGGAAATCGTATGAAATTGCGGCGTATCCATATAGTGATTTGCCATCAAAAAACTCCGAAGCCTCGCATTGTAGGAGTCCAGCATGAATTTGGTAGCAAATGGATGCTGTCCAGCATGAAATAGAAGTTCTGCACTCGGATCAACACAAACATTTTTCAGGCTAAGAAACATCGTGCAGGCTGACTGGCAATGACCTTCGATCCGGAACAACTGACCTGACTTAGCGATTCGAGCGCGATCCTGAGCGAACTGCTCAGTACTGCCACCCATTGAGTAGGGAGCCGATGTGGCTTGGGCGAGCGCTGACGTGCTGAAGCCGACGGCGGCAAGGCAAGCTGACAGTGTCAGGACCTTAAGCAGAGACACGGCGTTGGTGTATGGGAAGTTATCCATGTGCGTCGCTCCCGGGCGCAATTATTTGGATTGAGCGCCCCTATACTGTGGGTTCAGCGCTGTTGATTCACGCGCTAAGCGCGGCATAGCATTCATTTAGCGCTTGAACAAGAACCGGCTCTGTAGCTCGTCCTCTCTTATTGGTTCAACGCTCTTGCGACCCGAAAGCCGCGATTGAGAGCTTGATAGTTGGACGGATATCGAAAGCGGATGGCCGAACGAACATACGAGGGTCCGAGGTTCCAGGAGCCGCCGCGCGCAACCCGATAGGTGCAATCTTGACCTGTCGATGCGGAGCCGTCCGTGGGCGCCCGATCGTAGTTGCGGCTATAACAATCCTGCACCCATTGCCACACATTGCCGGCCATGTCGTATAGCCCGAACGGATTGGCAGGAAACGACCCGACGGGTGAGGTCTGTTTGTTCGCTTCGCTGCCACACCCTGTGCAGTTGGCGTTTCCCGTGCCGATCTCGTCGCCCCAGTAATAGGCCGTCGTAGTCCCCGCACGTGCCGCGTATTCCCATTCCGCCTCTGTGAGAAGACGGTAGGACCGCTCAGTCATCTTTGAGAGCCACGCGACAAATTGCTGGGCGTCATCCCAAGACACATTGATGACCGGCTTTGTGTCTCGGCCCATGCCGCTGTCGCTTTTTTGGCGGCAACCGCCAACCGCGAAGCAGGCGTCCCACTCGGCGAATGTCACATCGAACTTGGAGACAGCGAAGGACTTGACAATCACGACCTTGTGCTGCGGTCCTTCGTTGCCCAAGCCGTTCGCTTCAGAGTTTTGCATATCGTTGGCGTCGGCGCCGCGCGATACCGAATTGTAGCGGCTCTGTTCGGTCTGAGGCGATCCCATCACGAAGCTGCCTGAGGGGATCACGATCATCTCTGGACAATTCGCGGCGCACTCACGAAAGCCTGCCAGTGGCTTCAGCGAGCGTTCGGCGGCCGCTGCCAGCGCGTATGGGCGAAAATTCGCCACCGCGTACGGCCGCATAGTCGCGTACCAATTTATCTGCTGCTTCAGGTATGACTGATTGATCCAGCCGACGAGCCCAACGATAACGCCGACCAGCAGCACGTAAATGGCGGCCTGTAGGAGCTGCCTGCCTCGTTTTGTCTCTTCCTGAGCCTTCCGGCATGCGGCGAGGTAGGCTCGATCGGTCGGCTCCAGGCTGGCGGCGAGGTCAGGCCGCTCCGTCAGCCGCTCCGCCGCCGCGAGCCTATCGGTGGCGTGCGTCAGCCAGGCCCGGCCTCGATTGTTCGCGGCCCAATCGCGGCTCGCGCGCTTGACGCCTTCCAGAACGCCGAGGAGCCCGGCATCGTCCGTCAGCCAGCCCTGCAACAGACCCCATTGCCGCAGCAGTGCTTCGTGCGCCGGCTCGATCGTGGCCTCGCCCGTGTCCTTATTCACGTCGGTCGCGAGCAAGCGCTGTTCAACAAGGTGGTGGATCAGCGGTCGTGCTTCGGAGGGGATTTCCGACAGCCGGGCGACGCGGCGGCGTGGCGCGCCCGTGTCGGGATCGATGCCGGCGAGCCAGGGAATAAGTCCGCGGCGCAACAGCGCCAGGCGCGCCGTGCGATCCTTCGGGACTGCCGAGTCTGCATCGGCGGCTTTCAGCGCGCGCTCGACGCCCGCTTCGATTGAACCCGTGATGCCACCGAGGCTCCGGTACTCAGCGAGCGTGAGATCGCCATCGCCGCCGTGTTCGACATAGAGCCGCTCCAGCGTGAAGGCGAGCAGCGGCAGTGCGTCCTTGGCGCCGCCGCCCTCGATGTCCGCGAGCAGAGCATCAATCAAACCATCGTCGATCTTGAGTGGCCGATGCGTTCCCTCAAGCCGCCGCGCCGGCCCTTTGATCACCTCGGCGTAGGAGCCTTTAGGCATGGAGCCGAGGTCGAAGGGAACCTTACGGATGCCTTCGAGGAGCTTTGCTTCCTGCAAGTACGCGTAGGAGTCGGAGCGAATGGCGAACACGACGACTACAGCGGGCGTGTCTCGAACAACGAGGTCACGCAGCAACGCGAGCATCGCCTGTGCCTCGTCCTGACCTTCGGCAGTAAACAGCTCCTCTCCTTGGTCGATCGCCAAGATCAGTGTGGGCGAAGCCGGTGTACCGCCGCCATCTGGCGCGCGCAAAGTGGCCTTGTCAGCAAGCGACCGCAGCAGCGGCCGTAACATGGCCGCGCCGCCTTCGACCGCCGCCCGGAGCTTGGCGCGCGTAGCCGCGATACCGGCGTCCCTGAATGCTTCTTCAAGCGCAGGAAGGAGCCCGGCGTCGCCGTTGATCGCCGCCCGCTCGGGCCGCATGACCGGCAACGGCAGAAAATTCCGGTCATCACGCTTGAGCCTCGGAAAGAGACCCGCCCGCAAGAACGACGATTTTCCCGCGCCGGATGCACCGAGGATGACTAGGAATCGCGGCGGTGTGGTTTCGCCCAACCCGCGGAGCCGGTCGAGCGCCTCAACGGTCGGCGCGTCACGGCCGAAGAAAACGCCGGCGTCCTCGGCCTCAAGCGGACGAAGGCCGCGATAGGGCGGCCGGTTCGGATCGTTCTGGGGCGGCCAAGAAAAATATCGAGCATCGAGCCCGGCTTCTTCCAGTCCGTGTTTGAGACGCTGCAGTCCCTCCGCAGAAAACGTAACATGCGCCTCTTCTTGCGTGACGGGGAGAACGACGCGCAAGACAATATGGTCCCGCCCGGCGGCGAGCCGCACGATTTGCCAGGTGCCAGTAAGCTCTTCAGGCAACTCGCCGACCGGTAGATCCTCAATCAGCACGCCGAACAGTCGCTTGTTCAGGTGGTGCGCCAATTCAAATTCTTTGCGACACCAACCGGAGTCGAGCCATGCGTTGGAAACCAGGAACAACACCGCCTCGCAGCGATTTGCCGCCTCGTTGAGCGCGCGTTCCCAGCGCTCTCCAGCCGCAATGCCGCGCTGCGGGTCGAGATCGAGGAAAATTTCGTCTTTCCAGCCGTTACTCGTCAGCCAGTCGCGTAACCCAACGGCCTGGGCGTTGTCTCTGCTCGAATGACTCAAAAATATGCGCGACACGATAACCGCCCGGAAGGAGCTATCGCCCCAGGGCAAGCGTATTGATGCAGGTGGCGGTTGTCACGTCCCCACAAGGGGCAGAGCGTTTCGTTGCCACAATTCGAAAATGTCCGCATGCTCGGCACCTTAGCGGAAAAAAGTATGAATCAAGGCAGCGTGTCACAATTTTCCTCGCCCAAGCATCAAACAAAGAGCTGAAGAAACTTCGTCAGATCAGAGGGATGGATTCGGCCGGCGGAATTTCTTGATCGCGTGCGGCGTGACGAACTAAAAGAGTTCATCTCGCTTGTCTAAGGGCACATTCCGGATGCGATCCTGAAGGTGGAGCGAGTGCG
>JBAUYV010000156.1:0-16599 GCA_049584975.1 Xanthobacteraceae bacterium
ACGGAGCACAAAAGAGTGAGAGCAGGCGATAATCGGTTCACGTTGCCGCGCCGGCAAACCGGCAATCGGAACGCGCAAATCTACTAGGCGCCTTGGTCGCGGCCTGAATGAATTCCATGACTTGAATTCCTGGCCAAAGTCACTCCAGTTTCAGTGCGTATTCGGGCGTCAATCGGCCGGTCACCAAGTGAAACATGCCAATTAGGTTACCCCTCAGCCGGCCGCGGCGGTCGATATAGCTTTCTGGGCGAATGCTCTTGACGAGATTGGCAAGTAAGTTCTTCGACGCCAGCCTGGACGCGTACGCAATCGACATATTGCCTTTGCGCACGATATAGGCTGGATTGATGATCTGCGAATAACCGAGGCGAACCTCGCTACCCTTACCGCGCTTTGCTCCGAGATGAACTCCCCAGACGAGATTCGTCCGGACGATTCGGCCGCGGCCGCGTAGCCCGCCGCAAAAATCCAGGTCTTCCTGCCAACCGTATAACGGCAAACGCTCGTCGAACCGCTGCGAGCCTATGCTCGCAGCCCGAAACGCCATGTTGCAGCCGTACGTGCCTTCGATGTCGCGCATGTATGGCGCCGTCGTTTGCCGACCGTACTGCTCCGCCAACCGCAGCCCCTCGTCGACCGTAAAGCCCGGCGAATTCGCCCCATCGGCCACGACCTCTCCATTCACGCCAATAATCGTGCCATCTTGCGCAAATATCTTTTCCACGTTGAGAAAGTAGTCATTGCCGACAATGAAGTCATCGTCGAGAAACATGATCACATCTGCGGTTTCCAATAGAGGCAACATCCCTCTATTTCTTTGACGCGTCAGGCCGGCGTCGCCGAATATACTCCGCACCCCGGCAGCGCGTCGGCAGACCTCAGAAACATCTTCTGGATCTACGACAGAGATGACAATGTCATCCGGAATTCTGGACTGCGAAAACAGATTGTCCACCACCCGCTGCAGAATATCCGCGCGGCCATGCGACGCGATCACAAGTCCAAGCTTCATCGCAGTATCGCCTCAGCTTTATTGCACAATCCACCATGCTCAATTGGAATATTTTGGCGCCCCATTGGCACGGCGACGTCAGAACGGATGAATGTGCATTACGGACTGACCACACCGAAGCCGAGAAGCGCTGTATTGAAGCCCAAAGGAAGCTTTGGCATGTCTCCCGCTTTCCAGGAACGTTGTGCCTCCCGCATCTTCTCTTCAAATTGCATCAGCCGATGGCCGAAGAGCTCGCGTCCGTCCACCTCCGCGCTGAGGTCGCGCGGCCCGATCGCCACAGCGGAGACACCGCTCACGCGCATCCAGCGCGGCGCTGTAATGCTCACCAGCGAGAGGAGCAGGCCAACGATCACGGTTGCTGCCAGCGAATATCCCAAGGGGTTGCCTACCCTGCCTTCCTTGAATAACGCGCATGCCGCCAGAATCAGGGCGGGATACAACAGCCTCTCTCCTGGGTTCACGACTCCCGTAAGTGTTGCCGGAAGCGCCAGAAAGATGACCATCATAATGAATGACGACACGAGCTCGGCCCTTCGCGCAATCTCCTTCGCACCTTCCTTCCAAAGGACCGAAGCACAGCACATGACCAGCGCAATAAGAAAAAATAAGTTGACCAAGATACCGAGTAAGTAAAGCGGCCTCAATCTTTGCGAATCGCCAACGCCATTGAAGATGAAGTCCTGATAAGGTCCTGCCTTCATGGCCGTATATACCTTGTAGGTAACAAATTGGACAATGCCGTTGAGCGCAAACGGTTTATTAATAAGCGACACGTCATTTGCCCAAACGTACCAAGCGAGCAAAAAGACGCTCGGCAGCATCGCGACCGCCGGCGCCCATATCCTGCGATTGTACAGACAATATATCCCACAGGTTAGGCAGAACGTCGCATAGATGAGACCGTGCGCGAAGAACAACAGAATCGAGAAAAGGAGAATGACCAATGGATCGATTCTTCTCTCGTCAGATTGGCAGAGATAAAGAATGAAGATCATCAAACCAACTTGATACGCAATATATCCGTTCCAGAAACCTGAATTCAGCACGAACACGCACACAAAGAAGGGAGCCGCAACGGTTTCGTTCAGTTCGAACCTCGATACGGCGAGCCTCGTCAGAAACAGTGCGGCCACCATGTATACAACAAAGACGATCTTGCTCGTTGCGAGTGGAGAAACGAAGACGAGAAGGCCACTCATTACCAGCTGAGACAACGTGTAAGGGATCGGGTAATGTTTGATAAAGAACAGGTCGGAGGGTCCGCGCGTAAGCAGATCGTTGAACACCAGGGATTGATAAATCCATTCGGGATAGTCTTGTAACAGCGGGTATTCATAGAACAGCAGAAGATAAGCGGTGAAAAGCAGCGCGATCGCATAGGCAAACCAGCCATAGTTCAATTTAGACAAAGTACCGTTACGCATTCGAAATCGCCCTTACTCGCGATCGCGACAGTTGGTTTGCTTCGTGGCCGTGCACTGACCTTGGTGCTGGCGCTTGGCCAATTGCGCTTGCCGTATAGAGGTCGATGGTAGCCTTCGGGTCGTGGCTAGCATGATCGCGATTGCGGAGCAATTAGTAGCATTCTCCGGCACTGGGTTTCGCATTGCCGGGGGTTGGATCGGTTGCGAAGGCGTTCTCAGTCTGCGATTTCAATAACCATTGCGTGGTCACTCAGCGTCAAAGGTAGCGAGCTGACGTTGCCCAGTGTTTGCACCGGGTCTATGCCGACCGACACGTCGTAGACTTTGACCCTGCTGTGGGAACCGCCCAAATTCAGCGTGATATGGTCGGCACCCTTTACGTTCTCGTCCCAGACTGCGAGTTCGAAGACGCCACTGCTCTTCTGCAGCAGTAGATCATGCACGGTTGCCGGTTGATCTGACATCGAGTAGTTCAGCTGGCCCCGGGAGGCGACAGGCCGATCATCGGCCAAAATTGAAGTCAGGTTGTGAATGTAAGTTGCGGCAAGCTTTGGCGTGGAATTTGGGTTGAACAGCCCTTGATGTTCACTGCCACCTTCTCCATCTCGCAGATGATAGACGAACGTGTAGCGCCAGCCTTGCTTGAATTGCGACAGGTAGGTGTTCACTAAAACCTTTGCCTGCGTTTCTTCTCCGCCTACGTCGGACGCCGAATCCCATCCCGTCTCGGTGGTCACTCTCGGCAAGCTTAGTAGTTGATCGTTGGTGTAACCTTTGTAGTGCTTAAGCCACGTTACGCCGTATTCGACGAAAAGGCCGTCCCACGGCCCGTTGAGTGTTGGGTCGGCTGCATTCCAGGCTTGATTGTCGACATAAGCCTTGCGGTTGCTGACGACGTAATTGTGGACGTTGGCAAAATCGGCGTACTGGGTTCCATCCGGGAACGTCGCGCCCGCCGCCGCCGGAATGGTCAGGAACTGCAGTCCCACATTGTCGGTCTCCGCGCCCGCCTCGGAGACTGAGAAGACCGGATAGCCACGCAAATCGGGATCGGATTTGACCGTCTTGTATAGCACCCGTTGATATTCCGCGACTGGCTTCCAGGATCCTGTGTTGCCGCCGCGCTGCCCTTCGTAGTTGATTGGAAAATTGTTGGGTTCGTTCGGTCCCTCGAAGGCCATCAACGCATCTGCCGCGGCCATGGTTTTACCGCTCGAGATCAACGAGCGGATGTCCCCTCCACTGACCAAGTTGACACGAACGCCAGTTTGCCGATGAACCAACAGGATTTGCCCGAGGTGGCTGGCCCCGTCACGGATATTCCTCACACCGAGATAGCGCAAAGGTTCGACGCACGCTGTTCCCGAGACTCCTTGATCAATATGGGTAACCACTCCGAGAGAGCTCAAAAAATCGTTGGCACTTACGGCGGTAATGCCCGCGCCTCTTGATGGCCCGCAACCGAAAGCAATCAGGAATTGAGCCAGAAGAATCTGGATTGCGTAGTTGTATGTGGAGCTGCGGCTTAAACCGGTCAAGGCCAGTATCTCGGCGAGGAGCCCCGAGGCATGATCCGGCCAAACACTCGACTGCCGAGGGTTGGAGCTGCCGCGCCGCGGCTGACGCGTCCAGCTCCAAACACTCGACTGCCGAGGGTTGGAGCTGCCGCGCCGCGGCTGACGCGTCCAGCAGAAGCCCGCCTGGGCTGCAGCGCCCCAATACCACTGATGGCACCGAATATAACGGCCATCCATGCGCCGAAATCTGGTCCTGGGCAATCAACCGCTGCCATCGCCAATGCTGGCAGTAACGACAGCTTCAGCGCAGCGAGCAGTTCCGTGATCAATGCGCTCTGCAAGCTGGCACGCTTGGCAAAAGTTTGAACCAGAAAGATTCCCATGAATGCGGCGCCCAGCAGACCCGAATTGCTTATAATTGCCGCGAACCAGTTCGATGTCCGGGTGGATCCTAATCCCACCCCCAGTCCCCAAGTGGAGGAGACCGTGTTCCAAGCAATCGTGTTCCAATGGGACCTCTCAAGAAATGAACTCGATAGCGGCTTGTTGAGTATCACCTCGTCGATCAAATTCAGCAGCGGGTTAAACAGGCTTGCGTGCACAAGCAAGACGACCAGCAGGGCAATCATTGCACCAAGGCCTACGAGCAACTCCCCCACGACTTCGCGTTGGCCTAAAGGCGAGGAAAAGAACGCTCGTCTAATCCAGTTTAAAACATAGACCAACACCAAAACTGCCAATCCTCCGTACGCAGTGGATGAGGTCGAAAGCAGCGCCATCGCCATAAGAGAGGCTGCAACAACGGTAGCGAGCAGGCGCTCACGTCCTTCCGGATAGAGGATCCTAAGTAGCCCAATCGCTGCTGCGAAATCGACGCATATAGGGCCATAGACAGAGGCCTCGGGCGTAAGGCCAACAACGCGCTTCATGCCACTGACATCGACGTCTGTTAGATACGCATAATTCGCATTGCGGAAAGGCTCTAGTAGAGCGGACAGGCCCACCGAGGCGGTCACGAGATCGGCCAGTCCCGTAACGATGCAGACGATGCCGCCGGTGACAATGGCCATCCGCAACGTCTTCAGAAAGCCTGACTCGCTAGCAGTCAATGTGACGGCGAATACGGTCAGAACGGACAGCGTGAGGTAACCCGACTGCGTGAAATTCGCCATAATAGGTCGTAGAAGATCGGCTCCCGAATTTTCTCGCATCGGAATGATGACAACATCCTCCGAAAAGAGCCTCGGCATGATTAACGCCGCCACGATACTGACCAGCAAGAAAAGAGCTAGAAACCCCAAATTCTGGAGCCTCAAAGCAGCCACGAGCTTCGCTGACAGGGGCAACATCTGCGGCCCAAGCACCTTCAGTATCAAGAGAACAGCAAAGACCGATTGCGGCAAAATCGACAGCCCACCGGTGATCTCGGGCGGGATCAGCGCCAAACTGGCAAACGAGAGAGATGCGAGCAACAGCACGAGTACTGTTTGCGCACTGGCAGTAGCACTCCACGCAATCAACAGCCAAAAAATCAGGACCGCGTAATTCATTCAAGCTTACCGATTGTCGCGAAGACCCTGGCCAAGTTGCCTTCGTTCTCCGGCAAGACGGACCGGGCTCTCTGCGCCGTTTGCCGACGTCCGAGACGACGCCTGTCGCTATCATGATCGAGCGCGAACATCAATTCCAGATACTGTTCCGCGCTCCGCCGCCAGGAGAAAAGTTGCGACCTCTTTCGTCCTTCAGCGACGAGCCTATCGCGAAGGGATGGGTCGCATGCAACATGGTCGATCGCAGCCAGCCATGCCGGACCATCGTGGGGAGATGCATAAAGCGCTGCGCCTCCGCACACTTCAGGCAGGCCTCCCAAATCGCTCGAAATAACCGGGCAACCCAACGCCATCGCCTCAAGCACCGGCAAACCAAAGCCCTCTGTGAGCGACGGGAACACCAAGCACAAGGCGCGCTTATAGAGCAAGGCGAGGTCATCGTCGTCGACCCTGCCTAGGTGACGAACGTTTTCGGGCAGCCGACGATCGCGCGTTCGCGCATAGACGTTGGTGTCCACCCCACCGGCAACCAGGACATGCACTTCTTTGCGCGCAAGTTCTGCCGCAATTGAATAGATAACGGCGGTATTCTTGTGCGGCGCATTGCTTCCGATCAGCAGCACGAACGGGTGCGGCAAATCCGTTTGCTTAAGCGGCGCCTGATTTGCGTTCCACGTCAACACATGCTCATAGCCATCGTAAACCACCTTAATTTCGTCTGCCGGCGCGATTCCGAACCGCGCCATAGCCTGCTGGGAAAAACGCGACACCGTGACGATCTCGGCGGCACGCTTGGCAAGTGCCGGCTGAAGCATACGATACGCAGTGCGGAAGGCGAAGCTGTAGCTTTGCGGGACCAGTCGTGTATTAACGTCATGTATGCAGAGAATCTGCTTTTTTGTTGCGAGCGGCCCGGTATTGCACAAACTCAAAAGTCCGCCATGGACATAGCCGGGAAGGACAAACTGTTCCCAAAAGTGACCCGGGGCACTGGGCAGCAGCCGCAATGGAATGTTGACAAACGGCGATGCTTCGACGGCTTCGGCCGGGCACAATATTTCCAGCCTGATGCCAGCAGTCAGCGGATGCCGTGCGCCAATAAGTGAATCGATGGACCGCAGGATTTCCAGTGCATAGCGGTCAACGCCGGTGAGATGCCGGCTAAGAAACCTACCATTGACAGACCAATATCGAGGTCTTAATGCGCCGCTGTCAGGAGGACTCTGCACGCTCTGTTGCTTCGAAGTGTGCATCTAAAAATGGTTTCGTGACTATGACCCCAGCAATCGCGTAAGAGCAAACAGAAAATTTTCTTGCTTGGTGTCCGAGAACCATCCTCTCATTAGGGCGCTTGCCTACCCTCACCTTTGGTTCGGAATAAGGCGAGGCTGCTGGCTTCCAATTTGCCAAAATCAGCCGCGGAGTGTGGGTGGCATCCAGCGCCCCTAGGGGCCTGCGAAGAAGCTTCCCGCCACTCGCGTCCTTATTTCCCCAACGATAGCGGGGCTGGTCAAATAAATAAGCAAGGGATATGTCGTGCCGCTCCATAATGTGACCGCAGCAATTTCCACCACATCGTTCGCGTGGAGATACGGCAGGAGAACTGCCGCTGGCCCTATTGTCAGCAGCGAACACAGCGCCGGAAGCCGGTAAATTTCAAGAACGGTCGCAAATGAGCTGCCAAATGGCCGCAGCGCGAAGTAAGTATAGGCTGGCGCGAACACGACAAAAAAGACCGCAACGCCCCACGCAACGCCCGCGGCCGATCCGAGTAGTCCGCCGACACCGACAGCCAATATAAACCCTGGAAGGGGTAATGCCGTCCAAGCCAGTTGAAAGCGAAACCTGCCATTTGCACTTGCAAGGGAGCCAGCGACACACGGGAGCACGTCTAAGGCCAGCGCAATGCTGAGGATCTGCATTGGCACGACCGACCCCATCCACCGGTCGGCAAACAAAAGGTGAAGGAGCGGTCTCGCCAACGCTGCCTGGAGGCACGACAAGGGAAGGACGACAACCGCCACGAGGCGGGAGGCGCTCAGCACCGCCGCCAACTGGCGTGTGGGGTCCGCTCTGAGGTGAGCGAAGGTCGACAAAAGGACCCGGTAGAAGCTTCCTATTAACGTGTAGACGGGAACGGCGGCAAGCTTCAACGCAAAAAAATACAATCCGACAACCGTACTATTCTGCAGCAGACCCAAAACTATCCGGTCCGCGTTGTTTCTGGCCTCAGTGAACAGCCTTTGTCCGAACACGGTGAGGCCGCTAGAAAGAAGATACTTCCATAGTGCCGGATGAACTCGCCACTGCAACCGCATGTTGGCTGCTCGCCAGAAGACTATGGCCTTGATCGCTGCACCAATGGGTACGGGAATGACAAAGCTGTAAGCGCCAAATCCGGTGAATGCCAATATAACCGTCAGCAGCTGAATAGAAGTCAGCTCAACGGCGGCATAAACGGCCAGGAATCGGAACTTCAGCGCAGCTTGCAGGACGACGCCAGGGACTATCGATGCGGCGGTGAAAGGCACGCTGAATGCCAGTATGACTATCAGACGGCTTATCTCGGGATTTTTGTAGATCATGGCACCGAGAGGAGCGGCAACCAATGTCACAAGGGTTCCGAGCAATGCGAGCCCGAGGCTCAACCAGAGTGCGGGCGTCACCCAAAATCTGATCTTTCGACGGCGTGATAAGAGGACCTCCTCAATACCAAATGCGACAAACGTACCGATCAGTGTTGTTATCGAAATTGCCAGTGCCACGACCCCGAAATCCGAAGGCTGCAGCAGGCCAGCCAATATGATCTGACTGACGAGTGCCGTGGCCCTGCCGCTAGCGTTCTGCAGCAGGAACCATGCTGTCCCCACGACCGAGGCTCGTGTAAGCGACCCAACCATTAGTGTGAACCATCTGGCATACGCTGCGGAAAGCCAAGGCGCTGAACTTTCATTTTCATCCAGCCTAATCGTAATCGTTTATATTAACTTGCGCATGCAAGCCTTTTCCGAATGCCGATGCGGCGCCCACTGAAAATCAACGGAAGGGAAATACGTTCTTTTCACAATTCAATTCCCGACCGGAGTAGCTCGGCGTCCCTAAGCATTTGATGGGGATTTGGTGCGAAGACATGTCGCGCCGCCTAACACGACGGCATCTCATTTCCATCATTTGCCTCACAATGAACTGGTAGGGTGGAGAAATCCGCGCTTGTTTGCCTCGACTGCCCTGCCCCATGCGTCGGCAAACTCGCGGTGGAATCGCGGCTCCGAGAACCGCATCGCGTTTTCCCGGCAAGCCTCGGGCGCAATTCCAACCGTACCGGCTTCGAACGCCTCAACGGCGTCCACGATGGCCTCTGGCGTCTGCCGGTCGAACAAAAAGCCGGTCGCCGCGGCGACATCCCCAGGAATCCGGACGATGTCGCGCGCTCCGCCGCGGCTGAAGGCAATCAGCGGCGTTCCGCAGGCCTGCGTTTCAGCCATCACGATCCCGAAATCTTCGCAGCCGGCGAAGACAAAGGCTTTGGCTTTTGCAATCGTGTCGAGGAATGCCGCACGCGGCAAATGGCCGGTGAAATTGATGTTTGGACCGGCCATGGCCTTGAGCTCGCGCGCCTGCTGGCCCCCACCAACCACGACCAGGCGGCGCTTCGGCATGGCATTGAACGCGCGCACGATCAAGTCAATGCGTTTGTACGGCACCAGAAACGACGCCACCACATAATACTCGTCCTTATGCGCGCAGAACGGCATTGCATCGACCTCGACCGGCGGATGGATGACCTCGGCGTCACGGCCGTAGATGCGGCGTATCCGCTCGCGCACATACGTCGAGTTTGCGACCATGAGGTCTGGCCCGGAGGCAGTTCGCACGTCCCATATGCGCAGCCGATGCAACATCCAACGGAACAGCAATCCTTTGGGGCCGAACCGAAGACGGGCCTGGTCGAGATACTCGAACTGTTGGTCCCAGGCGTAGCGGATTGGGCTGTGCACGTAACACAGATGCGGCTGGTCGGGCCGCGCGATGACGCCACGCGCAAAAGCGGCGGAAGAGGAGATAACGCCGTCATGCTCGACGACATTAAACTGCTCGATGAAGAAGGGGCAGAGAAAGAACAGATGACGATAGGTACGGCGCGCGAAAGGCCAAGTGTTCATCGGACTTACGGTGAACCTTTTGCCGCCGAAATAGGCATCGCGCTCCACATCAGACAGAAAATCGAACAATGTGAAGATATCGGCTTCGGGAAAGAGGCCGAGCAGGCTCGAGACGACGCGTTCCCCTCCCCGGAATGCCGGAAACCAATCATGCACGAGTGCGACACGCATACGCGATGGAACACTTTGCAATGGAAGCGGCCGCTTTGCTCCTGGCATGGGGCCTGCCGCGTCCCGGGACGTTGAGTCGGGAACCGTCTGCCCCGCCTTTTCTGTCGCGAGTACGCGCTCCATACCCAAATGACATCAAAAAACGATGTTGCGTTGAGTCATTGCAATGCACGCGAACTACTGCGCAAAAGGGTCGCCTCAATGCTCTGAATCTGAATAGGTATAGCCATATCTGGCGTAGTGTTTGTTGTAGTAGTAGCCCTGCGAGAACGGGTCCATATTGTGCAACTCGTGGAAATTCACCTTATTCAGCACAACGCCTATGATCTTGTCGCTGGCGATGCCGAAGTGGGTAAGCGCCTCCTCGATCACGTCAAACCGGGTGTGGCCCCAATTGACCACCAAGATGAAAGCGTCGATCAAGGGAGATATGGCGCGCGCGTCGGACACGGGGCCGAGCGGCGGCAGGTCGACCAGGAGTTGATCGAATTTGGGCCGTGCTGCTGAAAGCACGGCCTGCATGCGCTCCGAACCGAGTAGGTCGCCCGAGTTCGCGATGCGCTGCCGCAGGACTGCGGGAAGAAAGCAGAGTCTCTCGTCCGACACCACCCGCGTCACTTGCGACAAAGACATCGTATTGGCCATCAGCTCCAAGAGGCCGGATTTGGCATCGGGGCTTAGCCGCCGCGAGAGTTCGGGGTTACGCAAATCTGCATCGATCAGCAGCGTGGACCGCCCGCCGCTGGCAAGCACGTTGGCGAGGTTGATTGCCACCGTGCTCTTACCCTCACCGGGGAGCGCCGAGATCATCCCAATGCACTGCATCGGCCGCGTCAGGGCCATGATGTCGAGAGCGGTCTTGACCGAGCGCAGCCCCTCACTGAAATGCGAGAATGGATCGTCCACCACCTTGTAGGTCAGGTCCGGGCTGACTTCCACAGGACTGGCCTTAGCTGGGACTAGGGCCGGCTGCTCTGAGGTCCCAAAGAACTTCATCCCCTGGCCCATGTACTTCCCTAACAGCTTCAGCCCGTCCCCCATTTGATTCTGTTGCTTGCCTGAAGCGATCAAAGGCACCAAGCCGAGACATTCGAGATGGAGCCGCTCTTCTAAGTCGCGTGGCCGGCGGACCGTGCGATCAAAATTGCGCAACACCAGGGAATGCCCAAGGCCCGCCCCTACCCCGGCCAGCAGACCCAACAATGCCACGAGCGAAGTCCTTGGATAGCTCTTATGATAAGGCGGCGTCGCCGCCGAGATTACGCGGGCGTCTGATATAGGGAACGACTGCTGCTGAACCGCTTCGGTATATTTCTGCAGGAAATTCTCGAAGATCGTGTGGTAGGTCTGGGACGAGGCTTGGAGCTCTTTGAGATCGACCTGCGCCTGGCCGCTGGCTCCGGACTCCTGAACCTGCTTGGTAAGCGAAGCCTTAAGCGAATCCTCCCGCGCTTTGGCGATTTCGTAGTCGCTCTTGTAGGTCTGGCCGATGCGCTGCAGTTCGTCGACTATCGAGTTCTGCAACTCGATCATATCGTTTCGCAGGCGGATCACGGCAAGATGGTTTGGTCCGTACAGAGGAGTCCACGTCGCCACGTGCTCGCGGTCATCCAGGTAACGCTGGCGCAGCCGTGTAATCACATCGTCATGCAGCGTGTCGCTGACAGTGCCCAGCGCCTCACCCGGAGTCGGCGATTTCAGCACTTGATCGACGCGGTCAAGTCGCGCCTTGGCCTCTGCGGTCGCGGCCGTAGCGGAAATCATCTGGCTGTTTAGCTCTTGGAGCTGGAGATCGCTCAGAAGACCATGGCCGCCGCCGGCCTCGACAATATTGTTCTTCTCCTTGTACTCCTCGACCGCCCGCGCTGCGGTATTGGATTGGTTTCTCAGCTCGGCAATACGCCCCTGGAGCCAGACGCTGGCGCGCCGCGCGGCTTCGTACTTAACGTTAAGCTGATCGTTAATGTAAGCGTCCGCGACCGCATTGGCGATCCGCATCGCTTTTTGCCGGTCGGGGGAGCGAAACGAAATCTCCAGCACGTACGTGAGGTACATTCGCCGTACATTGAGATTGCCCAGCAAGGTGTCGACTGCGATCCGTTGCCGCTCCACGTCGGAGAGCGCGGGAGCATCGTCACTAAAGCCGAAAATCGCCGATAAAAGCCGCGTGAACGGTCCGCTCCTCGTATCGACGAAATCCGGATCGCTGGTCAGGTTGAGGTCTTTGACCACCGCGAGCGCGATGCGCTTCGAGCGCACAATCTCAACTTCGCTTTCAACTTGTTGCGAATCCCATGAATTATCGCCGACCACCTGGTCGGTATTTTTGAACAGCTCGATCCTGCGCGAATCCAGCGCTAGCTCGGTGACCGCGGTGTATAGCGGCGTCGCCGTGAAGGCATAGATCAACGCGACCGCCAGGCAAGCAATCGTCCACCCGGCGATGATCCGTCGGTTGGATTTGATGAATGCATAGACGTCGACGAGATCGAGCCGGTGCCGCTCGCGACCATTGCCGTACGGCGAATCAGCCCGGCGACGCTCGTCACCGTGGTCGTACGGTAAATCCTGGGTCAGCTCCGTGCGTTGCAGCATACCTACTCCGAAAGCGGACCCCGACGTATCCACTTCTCACGTAAAGCCAATTGTACACCTTCGCGACGGGGGCTCAAGGCGCACCCCCTGCGCTGCAGCACTGTCGTCACAAAAGATCACTAATATTTGTGGCAAGCGCCTCAACTCCAGGCCACGGCACCGCGATTTCGAGATGGCTTCCCGAGGCCGGCGACAATTATGGCGACAGCGGGCTTTCGCCGAGGCGCCTTATTTCCAACCGGGGTCTTAGGCAGCTGAGCATACCTTGTCCGCAACAGCGTGGCTCCGGCCACCCGTCTTCAATCATCACTCCAAGCGATCGCAGGCCCGCCTGAATGCTGCGCTCGATTAACTCCCGACCGGAATTCGTTTAATGTCGAATCATGACCGAACTGCAGCATCACCCCGCTATCCTTGTGATGCGTTGGTGCTGATTGAGCGACGTCCGCCGACGCTAACGCGACAATCGCGGCTTTAACAAACGCGACCACAGGCCGCAGCGAGTACTCCCCGCGCGGCGGGCAGCGCGGCCCCGATCACAATCGTCAATCCTCCTGATTGGGCAAGGTTAACCAAAAAAGGCGCGAAAGCAGCGCTATTTCGACGGTGGGATAAAGCTCATCCGGTCACTTTCAAGGATGAGACATGTCAGTCGGCCAGTAGCGTAGGCACCCGTATCGATATTGATGCGATTGGTGCGGATGTCCGGTCTGACCACAGGCGTGTGCCCGTGAACCACTACCTTCTCATAAGCACCTTCGTGAAGCAAAAAATCGTCCCGGATCGATAACAGGTCCTCTTGCGCCTGCCTGGCGAGTGGGATGCCCGGTCTCACGCCAGCATGGACGAAGAAAAAGTCGCCGCAGGTAAACGAGAGCGCCAGGCTATTGAGAAAGAGACGGTGTGATTCCGGGAGGTCCCGATTGAGGCCTGACGAGAGCGCGTTGCTTTCCGACTCATCCGGTTTCAGCGACGGTGCGAAACCATACGAGAGCAGGGTGTCGAGGCCGCCGTAACGGCGCCATTCATCCAACACCGCCGGATTTTTCAAAAATTCAACAAGGTATCCCTCGTGATTTCCCTTAAGACACACCGCGGGATACTGGCGCCGGCGGGCGATCAACAAGTCGAGTACGTCTCGCGATTGCGGACCGCGGTCGACATAATCGCCGAGGAAAACGTGGATCGCCTTCTCGGCTGAAAAATCCGCAAGGCTGGCGTCGATCCGGGCAAACATTTCGGCCAGCAGATCAGCGCGGCCGTGGACATCGCCAATCGCATAGACCCGCACCCCCTCCGGCACTCGGGCCGTGCGCAAACGTTGCGGTCGCGGTTTACGCCTGAAAATCACGTCGGGACCAAATGGAGGTTAAGTAACTGCGCATATTGCAATGTTCTTTGGAGCGCAAACCGTCGGAAGATCGGGCTCAGCGTGATTGTCGCCGCGAAACACGAAGGTTCGTGGCCGGCGCGTCCCGCTTGGTGCCGAGTCACTGAGCCGCTCTGCTGCGGCTCTGGGCAACGGCCAAGCCGAGCACGGTGCCAACGATGATCAGGACAGATGTCCCAAAGAGTCCCGGATTGCCGAATGCCGAAATTAACAGCGCCGCCACCGAACTGGCGCCGGCCGCTGCGTAAAATGAATCCCGCCCGCGGCTCATCCCAGCGCGCAGCAGCATTCCGACCAAGACCACGGCGGCGACAGCTCCGGCCCATAACAGCGGCCGACCCCATTCCACGGCGGTTTGCGCCGCGGCCGTCGGGGGCTCTACATCGCTCATTGCGTCGTTCGGCTCTCGATAGATCGGCACCAGCGCGTGGTAGGTTCCCACCCCCGTTCCGATCCACCTGCTGTCGGTAAGCATGCGCTCGGTGATCGCGTTGGACGGCGATGGTGGCGCCGCAAACCTCACTGTGAAGTCAGAGCGACCCTCCCTCATGGTAGCTCCAACGATCCAGACTCCGAGTACGCACCCTCCCAATGCCACAGCGAGGCCTCCCCACCGTCCCAATTCCAGGCGACGGACGAAGACAATCCCCAGGAGTGTGACCAAGCCAGCTGCGGCTGCGAATAACGTGTTCCCCGCATCGCCTAAAGCGATGGCGGCAGCACACACGGCGAACGCAACACAGCTGGTCAGGACGTTAGAGGCCAATCTGTGCACCGAGCGGTCGTCATCAGCCTTACGGGTCTCAAAGCGCTCGTAGGCCCGGACCGCGCACGTGGCGGAAAGGATGATCCCGAGTACGGCGGCATCCAGGGCTCCGCCACGCCCAAGGGGGTCGTGTTGCTTGTCAAGCCACGCGAGCCCAAGAGCGTCATTGGTTATCAGCAGGAGCGCGATCACCGCAGTGGCTGCGGTGGTCGCAAACAGCACCTTTTCGGCGCGCTGCCGGTCCACGGCGATGGTGCAGGTAAGGAGGAAAACGCCCAGCCAAGCGAAATAGCGGCATAAGCTGAGCAGGGTCGAACCGGTGTCGATGCTGATGCTGCCCATGAGCGGCTGACCGAGCGCCGTTGATGCACTCTGCCAGATCGAATTCGACAGCCGCGAAGTGATTGGCAGGGGTACGGCCTGGAAAGCCATGAGGATCGGCGGCACCGCCGCCCAGATTGCGATTCCAGGGATCAAAATACGGAGTTGGGCCACCTCGTTCGGCTTGAGGCCCTTGGCAGCGATCACCAGTGCGATCGCCAACAAAGCGAACTCCACGCCAAGCGTTAGCGGGCCGTCGAGGGTAAGAACGGCTGGCGCCATTCCGATCAGCGCGACCAGAAACAGCCAAGCAGGCAGCACAGCGCCTCGTCACAGTGATTGGGATGCGTGGAGGATGCCCGTGGCAGCCGGCCAGCGCAAGGAGGTTCAGTCAAGGTGTCGCTGGACCGGCACCAAATGATGCCGCGCAGCCTGGGGCTAAGAACAGGTCGCGGACGCGAGGGGCTGACTTCTCGCGGAGCCATCTGCATCGATTATCGGGCGGGACCTGACGGCAAGCTTCGTGCGAATGCAGAATCGATTTGGCCCGCCACGTCCTGAATTAATTGCTGGGCTTGGGGGGTCCCTTGGCTGTAGGCGGATACCACCGCCGGTCTGAGGCCCGGGCGCGACGTCAAAATGGTTTCGACGTCACTGCGAAATAGGCGCTCGAGCTCAGGGTCAGTCGCGTCGTCAAGGCGAGCTGACGTGACCAGCCGGAGCGGGATAAGCGCATCCTCGTGGGGGCCGCTGTAGTAGGCCATTTTGATGGTTTCCACGGACTTTGGCGCTTCCCATCGGTAGCGGGAAGCGAGGTCCGCGAGCAGCAGCCACACTGACGAGTTAACTGGGGACAGCCTGACCGCGCGCGTAGCGCTGGCTTTGGCTTCGTCGAGCAGGCGGGCCGACGCGCTGGCAGCCCACTCCAAGTCCGCGAAGGTAAACGTTGATTCAGCCCAAAGCTCACCTCGCACGCGGCCAACGCGGGCGGACCATAAAGCATCGTCACGCTGTGCAGCCGCCGTCGCGGCTGTTTCGCGGCTGGTGGGCAGAGCCGTTACCGAGGTGCGGGGGAGCTCCGCGAGCAGGAGCCACAGCGAAGCGGCACCGAGAATAATGCCGTATAGGGACAAGCCCAGACGAAACAGCAGGGAAGGCCATCGACCTGTTGACGGTTGCGAACCTATCGACACGGAAGTTGCTTTCCCGTCAGCCCATTGAACATAGGGATATGGTTATTACGGCGCACACGCGAGTGCGCGTCCGCGGCAATATATGAGCTGACGCTTTCGCGTCAAACGCAAGCTCGATCGAGACGCGGTTGGATTCGGTTGCAGCAAAACGTAAAGACGATACGGCGCGGCGCTGTGACGTCCCTGCAAAACGTTATGACGAATTAGCGAGCGTTATAATGGATTGACGGCTTCGGTGTGCACCCTTTCGAAACTCCTTCCACGAGAGCGCCTAATCACCGCAAAGTATCATAACGCAAGAGTGGCCGATAAGGCCGCTAAGCGAAAAGGATCAGCGGGCTTTCTCCCATTTTGCTCCGAAGCTAGGACAGTTTCCCGAACCCAGTGAATGCCGCAATAACTGCCCGCAAACGCCGACTTTGAGCCATATTAAGATAAATTTCGTCGGTCAGTATGGAACCGGGGTTGCAATTCGGACTTAGCAACGTTAACCA
>JBAUYV010000157.1:0-11874 GCA_049584975.1 Xanthobacteraceae bacterium
AAATGATAGTCCACGCGATCCTTGTCGAACTTCGCACCCCAGATGTTGAGGAACCGAACTCCTGTTTGCCGATTCTGGGCAACGATCTCCCTAACGCGAACGTTCTCATAGGTGTTTCGGAAGAGCAAATTATAGGGTTTGTTAGCATCGTGGGCGCATATCGAAGGTGTCACCGCTTCCCCCAAGCTTTCTGCACGGATTATTTCGAGCGCTAGCTTACACGCGGTGCGGCTCATCCGGCAAATCTCATTTTGCTTAGGCTGTAGTAGCGGGGGCCTCGCTCGGCCGAAGGGCCCTGACAGAAAGCGACGGCATCAGTTGATCACGGGAGGCGTCGGCAAGAGCCCCGCCGTTTCTCGGCAAGTCCTTTTGGCCCGTCGCGACGCTTTAGCGACTCACCAATTCGGTCGCGATCGGATGTAGAGCGGCCATCGCACGGACATCCTGAATGTGCAGCGATTGACCCCGTAAGGGACATGCCAGGTACCGCACTAGCGACCGCGGTGTCGAGCGATTTGTCTAGTTTTGAAGGCTCGTTACAACAGATTGAGCGATGGTTAGGGCTTCTTTGAATTCAGTCCGGCTTTGAAAAAATTTTGGAGCTTCGCATTTTAATAGAATCTCTTGTTCAAATTCCGGCGAACCAAACAAAGATGGTAAGTCAGCTTTACTTGTCGGATGTTTGTCAATGTAACTTTTAATCGTGGAAATCAATCGAACCAGTCCATCAACTTTAGCGTTCTTCAATTAGACCACTCTCCGGTTCACGACGAATAGTTGTTCGTCTAAGCCGGTCGATGCTAGATTGGATGTCGCCTAGCATTTCAACGACCAGTTTGTCTGCTGGAACTACATGTTCACTGAGACTCGCAACTTGGAATTGTCCAAAATTCTTCAAGAATGTTGAATGTTCAGGATCGGCTTGTCCTGCCTTGTACGTGCTGAGCACCTTACTCGCAAGTGTGGCCTTAAAGTCCACGATTCGATTAAATCTGAGGTCCCTCGGATATGGTATGTGTTCAATGATGCCAGTATCGAAGGCATAATCTGTTTTGTCGTCTTTCACTATAACGGTCGGTTTGTCGAACGCGAGACGCATCCCAAGTTCAAACATCACGTTTGGATTTTTGCCGCTCACATCGCATACTATGACCGCGGAATTATAAAGATTCTGCACGATACGTTTCTGAATAACGCCCACCTCATCGGCATCACTCACAAGCATCACGTCGAATTTCGGGTCAGGAATACCCTCGATAGCTTCCGTAATGATTGCTTTAACGTCGGCCCAGTGATCAGCCGAGCAACCGTCAGAGGCGGAGATCGGCATTACTAGACCGCACGCCGACTTGCCGGCTTTTGCTGCCGCGCCATTTCCGCCTTTGTCCGGCTTTGAAGCCATGTTCGTTGCAGCACTAATTCTCGGGTCGGCCATAATAATGGCGCAGAAAAAGCTATTAAATACAAGTAGAAAGATAAAGAAAGACATATTCACGGTGGCATTGCGGATCAATCGTCAATTCGACGGATGTCTGCCTATGGCCCGTCACGTCAATTCGCGGCCGCGCGGCGGTTCGGTCGCTTTCGGAGCGATGCGGACATTGACCGACCCGCGGAGGAGACCAAAATCGAATCCTTGGGCAAGATGCGCTACCGCTTCGTCGCGGAAGCGCCGGTCTAATCGGGCTGTGCGCGGTATTTCGTCCGCACGCTTGGAACAGACTACTTCGCCGCGCGCAAGGCGGCCGGAGCCGGGCGCGCGGCGGCGGCCAGTTGCCCCGCATAGGCGTCCTGCCATCCGCTCCCCGCGTCGCATATGAAATAGCCGCCGCGCGCGTCGCGGAACACCTGGACATTTTCGGCGCCCGGCGGCGGCACGCGATTGTCGCGCAGTGCGCGTGCTGCCATCAGCAGGCGGCGGCGCGTGCGCGTGATCATCTGATCCGACGGGGCGAGATGCTCGAAGCTGTGATCCAGGATCGCCCCCATGCTCTCGGTGACGGCCTGGTCCTGCAAGTGGATGCTCTCGATGCCGCTGTAGATCGTGTCGTCATGCTGCGCCGCCCGGTCCAGGCGCCAGTCGTTGCTCGCGTTCGCGGCCACCCGCCAGCGGCCCAGCCAGTCAGTCGTGTTGGGCAGAAAATCGTTGCGGCGCCCCATGCCGCCGATCGGCGCCCCGTCCTTGTACGCCGGATCCCGCTGGGTCATGGCTGAGAGACCGCGCTTCCACCACAGCACGCAGTACATGGTGTGCTCGTCGTCGAGCGGCACCCAGCCGCGGACCTGCACGTGCTGGCCGAACTCGCCGTTCGGCACTTGCGTCCAGAACGGAAACATGAAGTTGCCAAAGCGCCAGGAGGTGCGGCCAGGCCCGGCGGCGCGGTGCCCCGCATAGGTCGTGCCCCAGTCCGTATCGGCGATGTGATATTCGGGCGCGCGGATCGCGACCGTGTGGTAGATGGGATCGTCCTCGCCCAGTTCGTCAGGCTCGACGTGGCCGGCGTGCAGGAAGCCGAAATGCGAGGTGTCGATATCGCCCTCCAGCGCCTGCAGATAATTGCAGCTGCGCTGAATGAAGAGTGCCCCGACCTCGCGGTCGGGAACGTCCAGAACCTCGAATCCCGGCAGCGGCGGCGGTTCGGCGCGCGCCCCCATATAGACCCACACCAACCCGGCGCGTTCGACCGTCCGGTACGCCTTGGCGCCGACCTTGTGCTTGAAGTCCTGCTGCGGCTGCACATTCGGCATGTCGAGGCAGCGGCCGGTCACGTCGAATTTCCAGCCGTGATAGATGCAGCGGATCCCGCCTTCCTCGTTGCGGCCCAGGAACAGCGACGCGCCGCGGTGCGGGCAGCGATGATCCATGACGCCGACCCGGCCCTCGCTGTCGCGAAAGGCGATCAGCTTCTCACTGAGCAGCATCAGGCGAAGCGGCGCGCCGCCGCGCTCAACCTCGGAGGACAACAGCGCGGGGATCCAGTATTCCCGCATCAACTGACCCATGACGGTGCCGGGCCCGACACGAGTCAATTCAACGCTTTCGATCGCCGTTGTCATCGCGCCCTCCTGATGCTTGCGGCGGGCAGTTCGGGACATCCCGCTGGCGGCTCGGCGGCGATGCTACACCGGTCTTGGGCGTGCGGGGAGCGGCAACAAGCGAGCTTGGCGGCGAGCGCCGAACGCTGCTAACTACGCGGCATGACGATCCTGCTCGTGCGTCATGGCGAGACTGACGGCAATGCCGCGCGGGTTCTCCAGCGCCCCGAGGTGCCGCTCAACGAGCGCGGGATACGTCAGGCGGAACAGCTTGCGCAGCGCCTGTTCGCTCACGGCTTCGTTCACATCGTGTGCAGCGATTTGTTGCGCGCGCGCTTGACGGCGGCGGCGCTGGCCGCCCGCTCCGGAATCGCAATCGAAGAAAGCCCGTTGTTGCAGGAGCGTAACTTTGGCGACCTGCGCGGCATGCCCTATGCGGCGTTGGCCGAAGATCCGTTTGGGCCGAACGTGGCGCCGCCCAACGGCGAAGACTGGCCGACATTTCACGCCCGCGTCGCCGATGCATTCGCCTTCATGGTGCGCCGGCGTCGCAGCCTGAACGGCAATTTGGTGGTGATTACGCACGGCTTGGTCTGCCGCGCCGTCGTCGCGCGGCATGCGACGGTGCCCGAAGACGCCGTTGTGCCGGACCGCTTCGACAATACGAGCATCACCGTGCTGCATGAGGATGCGCCGCACGCGGTGAGCTTGATGAATTGCACACGGCATCTCGCCACGTCCGCCGAATTGGATCGCGCTGGCGGACCGGCCTAGCCTCGCGACCGCCGAACCGCCGCGACTATTATGATGATTATCGAGGCAATCAGGGCTGGAAGTCCGATGATGCCGAGAAAAAACGGCAGCATCCAAACATCGCCATCGGGACCGTGGCATTGATGCCCGATTGACGGGAAAATCGAACACGTTTGCTGCGCGAAGACAATGAGGGCGAGCCAACCAACCGCCAACGTAAAGCACAGTGCTTTTAGAATATTCTCAAAAATGCGTTGCATTTAAAAATCTGACTTCCGATCGAAAGCCAGACTATCGGGTCTGCCTTACAGCCATCTTAACGCGCCGTATGCGGCGGGCGCTTCGTATCTCGATCGCCCAGGTCCCAGAACAGCCCGGCCATGAGGCCCAATCCCTCACGGGCGATCGGCGCCAGCAGATGTTCGTTGGGCGCGTGCTGCGAACAGCCGGCGTAGGAATGCGGCACCCAGAGCGTTTTCAGATTGAGCACATCGGCGAAGACGTCGTTCGGCAGCGAGCCGCCGAGATTGGGCAAGACGGTCGGCGCGCGCCCGGCTGTGCGCGCCATCGATTGTTTGGTCCAGGTCACCCACGCATCGGCCGGATCGAGGCGGCTCGCGTTGAAGAAGCTGCCGCGGCCGGGACGCAGCTCGACTTGGCGGAAACCGTGGCGGTCGAGATGCCGCCGCAGCGCCGGGATGATGCCGTCCACGTCGGTGCCCACCACATAGCGAAGCTGGCAGTGCGCGCGCGCCGTACCCGGAATAGCGTTGACCGGCCGCTCCGGCGTGCCGGCGGTGAAGGCCAAGATCTCAAAGCTGTTCCAGCCAAATACGCGCTCGGCAGGCGTAAGGCCGGGTTCGCCCCAGTCGCGATCGATCTTTGGTCCGTCCTCGCCGCCGTCGACTTCCACGCCGGCGAGCACATCGCGCACCGATTGCGGCAGAGCCGGCCGCCACTCCGGCACCCGGATCGTACCCCGCGCGTCCGTGATCGAAGCGAGCGCCTGCGCCAGGATGATCGCCGGATTGGCGATCAGCCCGCCCCAATTACCGGAATGATGGCTGCCCTCGCGCAGGTTGACGAACATATCGATCAAATAGGTGCCGCGCGCGCCCAGGAAGATGGTGGGTTCACGCGGAGCGATGCGCGGTCCGTCCGAGGCAATCAGCACCTCGGCCTTGAGCAGGCCGCCGCAATGCTGCGCGCATAATTCGCGCAAGCCCGCCGAGCCGACCTCCTCCGCCATTTCGATCAGGATTTTGCAATTGAAGCCAAGCGCGCCGCGTTCGGCGAGCACCGCCGCCAGCGCCCCGATATTGACGCTGTGCTGACCCTTGTTGTCGGCGGTGCCGCGTCCGTAGATGCGCTCGCCTTCGACCACGACCCGCCACGGCGTCAAGCCGGGCCGCCAGAGATCGTCGAAACCGCGAATGGTGTCGCCGAGGCCGTACACGAGCGCGGTGACGAAATCGGGATTTTCCATGCGCTCGGCCACCAAAACGGGCGGTCCGAGCGGATTGTCGAGAACGCGGCAGCTGAAGCCGAGCGGCGCCAGCGTCGGCACCATCTCATCGACCAGATAAGAACGCAGCGCGTTCGCGCGCTCCGGCTCCTGACTCGAGCTCGGGATGGCGACGCGGCGCGTCAGGTCGGCGAGAAAGCGGCCGTCATCGAAATAGGCGTGGACGCGGGCAATGGCGTTGGGGCGACTCATGGCAAATCACTGGCAAGTCACATGGCAAATCACAGGGACTTCACGGGTACTACCGGTATTTTTCTGGGAAACGGTTGATCTGACAAGGCGCACCGCGGCTTGCACTCTGGGCGCGTTGCAGGCGTGTGAGTGTCCGTTTAGGTTCTACCGGCTAATGCGCCGCGAGTCTGCCGGAGACCGCACAGAGCCCATGCTGGACGACTTCCTACAGCGCAGGCCGTATAACGCCGTCACCGATCTGATAGACGCTCCGGTCGCGCGCGGACTTGGCGATAAAATCGCGTTCGCGGATGCCGACCGTTCACTGAGTTACGGCGAGCTGCAGGAGCGCACCTGCCGGTTTGCGGCAGCGCTGAAAGACCTCGGGCTGCGACCGGAGGAGCGGCTCAGTCTCCTTCTCTACGACAGCGTCGATTTTCCCGTGGCGTTCTGGGGCGGCGTCCGCGCCGGAATCGTCGTGCTGCCGCTCAATACACTGCTCACGGTCGAGCAGTACGCCTACATACTCGGCGACAGCCGCGCCTCCGCCATCGTCGCTTCGGCGTCGCTGGCGAAGACGCTGGTTCCTATCCTCGATCGCCTGCCGCGGCTGCGGACGATTATTCTTGCGGGTGCGAGCGCCGAGGACAAAGCCGCATTTGCCGGCCGCGACGTGCACGACTTTGCCGACCTGCTGGCGCGCAGCCATGCGGACCTGTTCACGGCGCCGACCTTGTCCGACGAAGTCGCATTCTGGATGTACACCTCCGGCTCGACCGGCGATCCCAAGGGCGTCAAGCACGTGCACACCACGCCGCTGGCGGCAGCGCACTTGATGGGCCGGCACGTGATCGGCATCCGCGAAGATGACGTGGTGTTCTCCGCCGCCAAGCTGTTTTTCTCCTACGGCATGGGCAACGCCATGGCGTTCCCCCTGTCGGTCGGCGCCACCACGGTGCTGCTGTCGCAGCGGCCTACGCCCGAGGCGGTGTTCGAGGTCATGCGCCGGCACCGGCCGACGATCTTCTACGGCGTGCCCACGCTTTACGCTTCGTTGCTCGCGCACAAAGACATGAGGCGCGGGGCCGGCTCGGACCGTCTGCGGCTGTGCGTTTCGGCCGGCGAGGCGCTGCCCGCCCATCTCGGCGAGCGCTGGCGCGAAAGTGCCGGCGTCGACGTGCTCGACGGCATCGGCTCGACCGAAATGTTCCAGACTTTCCTGAGCAACCGGGCTGGCGATCTGCGCTACGGCACGACCGGCAAGCCGGTGCCGGGCTACGAGCTGAAAATCGTCGATGAAAGCGTCGGCGAGGTCGCGGACGGCGAGATCGGCGAACTCATCGTGCGCGGCCCCACCGCCGGCGAAGGCTACTGGAATCAGCGGCACAAGAGCCGGCGCACGTTCGCGGGCGAATGGACCTTTACGGGCGACAAATATTTCCGCGACCCCGACGGCTTCTTCCATTATTGCGGGCGCACCGACGACATGTTCAAGGTGAGCGGCATGTGGGTGTCGCCGTTCGAGGTCGAGGCGGCGCTCGCCTCTCACGAGGCGGTGCTGGAAGCCGCGGTCATCGGCAAGGAAGACGCCGACGGGTTGGTCAAGCCCAAAGCCTTCATCGTGCTGCGCAACGGCTTTGCGGCCGACGAGCGGCTCATCGAGACGCTGCGCGTGCACGTCAAGCAATGCGCCGGGCCGTGGAAGTACCCGCGCTGGATCGATATCCGTCCCGCCCTGCCGCGCACCGCGACCGGCAAGCTGCAACGGTTCAAGCTGCGAGAACTGGATTCGTAGGGTCGCCGTTGCGGCCCGCGGCCAAAGTCCCTTACCGGGCTCACGATGCAGATCTGGCCGGCCAGATTTTTACATCGCCTCTGTTCGAACGCAGATCGTTTAGGCGTTGTCGCAGGAACAGGGCCATTCATCGTGTTGTCCGCAAGATTATGCACCTTGTTCACAGGCTAAGACTCTTTTGGCTCATTTTTTGTATTTTTGTCCAATTTCATGGATGGCGAGTGTTAACCTTGGAACTTGCGAGGCGCCCGCGGGGCGCTAGCAGGGAAGCGGCGACCACAGCATTATGTCGGCGGACGCGTTAGAACAAAAATCCACCAACCCGGATCAGGGCTACGATGTCGCTCTCAACGAAGGGGCGGCAGCGAGCGTCATCGAGGTGTCCGGCGTCATCAAGTGGTTCGATGTCGCCAAGGGTTACGGCTTCATCATTCCGGACAACGGCATGGCCGACGTGCTCCTGCACGTGACCTGTTTGGCCCGCGACGGCTACCAGACGGCCTACGAGGGTGCGCGGGTGGTCTGCGAGGTCACCGCGGGGCCGAAAGGCCTGCAAGCCGTACGCGTCATTTCCATGGATCAATCAACGGCGATCCACCCGTCCCAGATGCCGCCGCCACGCACCCGTGTCAGTGTGGTGCCCACGAGCGGTCTCGAACGGGCGCAGGTCAAATGGTTCAATCGGCTTCGCGGGTTTGGGTTTCTCACGCGCGGTGCAGGAACGGCCGACGTTTTCGTACACATGGAAACCCTGCGTCGGTTCGGCATGACGGAACTGCAGCCCGGTCAGTTTGTGTTGGTGCGCTTCGGACCCGGCCCCAACGGCCTGATGGCGGCTGAAATTCACCCCGAGGGCGGGCCGGTCGGCCCCATCTCCCATTAGCGGCCCTCACGGCTCGTTTTATCGCGCCGGGTGATCGGGCGACCAAGACAATCCTCAACGCGCCCTAATGGAAGGCGGCCGCAAACCCGCAGAGGCGCGACTCAAGGGATAGGACCCGGAACATGAAAAAACTCGTCATCGCCGCAATGATGATTTCGTTGTTCCCCGTGTCGGCTTATTCGCAGAGGGACAAAGGTCCGCCAACGACGCGGACCGAAAAGGAAATGAAGGAAGACAGTGAAATCGATAAAGCCTATCGAGAAACGATGAAGAGAGCGGGAAGCGACGGACAAGCTGCCAAGAGCGATCCTTGGCAAACCATAAGGCCCGCAGGTATCGACAGTACCAAGCACTAAAGTCATATCGCGTGCCGTAATGCACCAATTCAGGTAGCGATCGGAGCAACGGCAGACATTCTTAGCGGATGCTCAAAGCGACGTTGATGACCCATCGCGACCGAGCACTCACTCGGAGCCGCGTGCATTCCGGCGGCGCGTAATATGATCTGACGCTCGTCACCCCTTTACTGTGAGCAGAGGCCGCAAACGAGCGACTGGTGATGCAATGCCGGCCTCTGCGACGGTCTCGACGACGGGAGTCACAGACTTGTATTGCGAGGGAGCTTCTTCCATGAGCGTCTGGAAATACTCCGCGGCGATCTCGCGGCGCACGCGGGCTGGGTCGATCTTGGTCACCACCCGAATACGGCCGAGCTCGCCGATGTCCCTTTTCCGACCCTCGCCGCGTGCCGCGAGACGGCCGGCGCCGTGCGGGGCCGAGCACAAGCTGGCGACGCTGCCATGCCCTTTCAGAACATAACTTGAGTCTCCCATGCTCCCCGGCACGATCACTGGGTGACCGTCTGGAAACAAAGGGTCCGCAGGATCGTTGGCCGCTGGGCACGCTCCCTTCCGGTGCAGGTGGTTTTGCCCCTCGGACCAGACCAGATTGTGCGGGGCGTCGTACACCAGCCGCGCTCCAACCACTCGTCCGGCAACATCCGACAGGCATCGCAGCGTGAGCGCCGTCAGCATCAGGCGATTGACGACGGCGAAATTGGCGGCAAGTCCCATAGCGGAGAGATAAGCGTCGCCCTTGACGGCGAGCGGTCCCACGGTGGGGATGGGATGAAAGCCGTGAAGCGGCATCGCCATGCCCCTGGGGTGCAAGTTACGCGCGATGTCCATGAATCGCTGGCCCACCATGCCGCCGAGACCGACTGAGCCGCTGTGAACCATTACGGCGACCATGCCGAGCTTAAGTCCCCAATTCCAACAGGCATGACGGTCGATACAGGCATCGACGGATTGAAGCTCGACGAAATGATTGCCCCCTCCGATGTTGGCAATCACGGCGTCGTGGCTGGTGCCGCCGCTGCCCTCCACATAGTCACCGAACTCCCAAAGATCGCGCGTCGGCCAACTGCCTTGGCGGTGGGTGCGCGCAAGATCCTGCTCCAGTAACTGCTGATTAAGGTGACGCCAGAGCCCGCCGCCGGACGCTGGAGCCTTGAGCCCGGGAGCGCCGTAGCGCAGCACCGCCGCCCGGCCTGCGGGTTCCATCGGTATGTCGCGACCGCCTTCAAAAAAGGCGTGCCGGAGAATCCTGTCAAGGCGCGCCCCGGCGCGCTCGAACTCCTCTCGTGTCATGTCGGTGACCACGAGGCGCATGCCGCACCCGATGTCGGTTCCGGCACAACGCGGGATCACAAATCCGTGGGCATCGATGACCGTGCCGACTGGAATGCCGGCACCTTTGTGAAAATCCGGCGTGAGGACGCAACGATGGATGTCCCCATGGAAATCGCCGAAGAAACGGACGCAGTTAAGCTCCGCCAGCGTATCGGCGATTCCGGAAAGCGTGCCCACCTCGGTTAGGCTGGCGCGATCTACCGGAACAGATGCCTTTGCAAAAAGCTGAATATCGAGACCGGATGGCGTATCGATCCGGACTCGCACGCTATCGACGCGACGAGCGTCGACGCGGACGTCGGCTTTAGTCATCAGAATCACCGTTCCTGAGTTGCGTCGGTTCAGCAGCCGCGGCAACACGAAACGATTCTGGTCGTGTAACGCCGGCTCGACCGTGCGTCAACGAACTCTTTGGTAATCTTCAGACAGGCAAGGCCGGGTAGTGAGCGAATTTTTCTGAACGAATCTGAAGGTTGCTCACCTGGATTACTTAGCGGTCGAAAGGTCCTTAAAGCTATCGCTCAGGCCCAAAATCCCACCCATCAAACGGCGGAGCAGGACGCACCCTGTACGGCGGCTCACCGTTTAGCCGCTGCATCGCGGGATCGAGCCCGCATGGCCGCTCGCCAAGCTCCATGGCGCAATGGATGTAACGCGCCGGTGGCGGGGCGGAGTGTTGTACTGCCGGCTCGTGCGCGGGCGCCTTCTTCGCGTGCAGCGGCACCACGGCGCCCGTCCCACAAAGCGCAATCGTAACGACGAGCGCAGCGAGTCCCTGAAGCTGCAGCTTCGACCGGTCAGGCACGGCTGCCTCCGTCTCGACGACAAACTTCAACATGGAACATGGCTTTTTTACAAAGCGGCAGGTCTCGGAGGCATCGCCGACACGACTGCGACGAAGCGGCGCGGGCACCGTCCATACATGACCCACAGCATCATTTCGCTGGCGTCAATTGATGCACTGCGAGGGTTCATGCCTGCTTGACTTTGGGTACGCCCTAACAGGTTTCGTTTACTGGTGGAGCAGGAGCACAGCCGGAGTATTGCATTATCGCGCATTCAGCATTCGAGAACCACAGCCGTTGAAACGGGTGGCGGCTTTGCTATCGTCTGCGCCGTCTCATTATCTACGGAGGCGCCCACGGCGTCATAGACAGCTTAAAGGGAGGATGATCATGCGCAAATTGTTGGGTCTGATTTCCGCATCGGCGGTGCTGGCGGCGTTGCTCTGCACCAGCGCTCTGGCGTGGGATAACTGTGGTCATGGACTTCATCGGAATGCGAATGGAGTTTGCGTGTCGAACTATGGTCGTAACTCTGGTTGCCCGTACGGCTACCACCTAGGTTGGAACGTTCATGCGTGCGTCCCCAATTGAGCGGACGGCCAATTTGAGAAGCGGAAGCCCGGTTGCGCGCAGCGCAATCCGGGCTACGCCCGATGCTCTCGACTCTCTATTTGTAGTAACTGGCACCTAACCGCGGCCGATACAAACTGGATGTCAGACGGTGCATGCCGGGAGAAGGCTTAAGCCGCTGATCACGCCACTGGGTGGTGATTTTCGGGGACAACGATTGCGTCCCGGAACGTCGGGCTTCTTCCGGTGCTAGTCTATGGGCGGATGGGGCGAACAAGGGAGAGCGCTGATGCGCAAGTTCTTCATTCTCACTGCAACTACGGCTATTCTGCTGGCAAGCTCGGCAGTTTGGAAGGCGGATGCCCAGACGTCGCGGGCGGCCGCAAATATTTCCGCACAAGCCGCGAACATGACACCCATTGGAAAGATCGCATGTTGGCCGGGGCATCACGATGGTTGTCCGTATCACATGAAGTACCGGGGTCGGTGCATTCCCTGCGTGCATGGACCTGGATACTGAAATTGCGAATGATAGCCGAGGCCGCCTCATGTGTGGATGGCCCCCAACTTGCAAGAGCTTTTTTCGAGATGAGCACTGGTCGCTTGCAGTCATGTGTCCGGCCTGCTGGTGCGGTCTTCACATGACCGCTGGCCTTGATGGGTTC
>JBAUYV010000158.1:0-9500 GCA_049584975.1 Xanthobacteraceae bacterium
AGCACCTCGGCGAACAGCGAGCAGAGGATCTCCTCCTGCGGGGTGCGCGGGGCGCGCATCACCGCAGGGGTGATGTCCGGCGCCGGCAGTGCGCGGCGATCGAGCTTGCCGTTCGGCGTCAGCGGCAGGCGGTCGAGCACCACGAAGGCCGACGGCACCATGTAGTCGGGGAGGCTGCTGCCGAGATGCATACGAAACTGGGCTTGGTCGACGCTCTGTTCGGGAGCCGCCACTACGTAGGCGACGAGCCGCTTGCCGCCGGGACCATCGGTGCGTGCGATCACCGCCGCCTGCGCCACCGACGCATGCCGCACCAATGCCGCCTCGATCTCGCCGGGCTCGATGCGGAAGCCGCGCAGCTTGATCTGCTGGTCCGCCCGCCCGATGAAGTCCAACACCCCATCGGGACGCCAGCGCGCCAAATCTCCGGTGCGGTACATGCGGCTGCCTGCGGGTCCGAAGGGATCGGCCAAGAACCGCTCCGCGGTCAGTCCGCGCCGCCCCAGGTAACCCCGCGCCAGGCCCGCGCCTGCGATGTAAAGCTCGCCGGCCACGCCCGCCGGGACAGGCTGCAGGCCTCCATCCAATACATAGATGCGCGCATTCGATATGGGCCGCCCGATCGGCACAGACGCATCGACATCGCCCGCTTGCGTCAGCGTGTGGCAGACGCTGAACGTCGTGCCCTCGGTCGGTCCATAGCCGTTGATCAGCGCACAGCCGGGGAGCGATGCGTTCACCTGACGGACGTGGGGGACTGACAGTACGTCGCCGCCGGCGAGAAGCTTCTTCAGCCCAGCCAGTGCCAGAACGTCTTCGTCCACCACCTGATGGAACAACGCCGCCGTCAGCCACATCACGCTGATGCCGGACTGCGCGATGGTCTGCTTCAGGCGGGAGAGATCGATGGTGCCGTCAGGATAGACGACGAGCTTGGCGCCATTGAGCAACGCGCCCCAGATCTCGAACGTCGAGGCATCGAAGCTGAGCGGGGCCAGATGCAGAAAGACATCGTCGGATGTGAGATCGACGTAGTTCGCCTCGCGGACCAGCCGCACGATGTTGCGGTGATTGACCACGACGCCTTTGGGCGTGCCGGTGGAGCCCGAGGTGTAGATGACATAGGCGGTATTGGCGGGATGCAGGCCCGTACTCGGGGCCGTCGTTGGATTTTGGGCGATGATGGGCCAATCCGCATCGAGCCGCACAGTCGTTCCCGTGTGCGTATGTTGGCCGATGCGTGGGAGCAGCGCCGACTGGGTGAGCAGCACCGGAGCGCGCACATCGTCGAGCATGAAGGCGAGGCGCTCACTCGGGTAGCTGGGATCGAGCGGCAGATAGGCGCCGCCTGCTTTGAGAATGCCGAGGAGCCCCACCATCATCTCCAGCGAGCGCTCGACGCACAGTCCCACCACCACCTCGGGACCGACGCCGAGGCCGCGCAGATGATGGGCCAACTGATTGGCGCGAGCATCGAGCTGCGCGTAGGTCAGCGTCGCATCCTCGAACACCACCGCCACCGCATCGGGGTTCTGGGCCGCCTGGGCGGCAAACAGGGCGGGCAAGGTTGCGGACGGAATTTGGCGCGCCGTATCGTTCCATTGGCGAAGAATGATGTGGCGTTCCGCTATGGAAAGAATGTCGAGGCTGCCGATCGGCTGTTCGGGGTCCGCAACCGCGGCCTCCAGCAGCCGAATGAGCCGCTGCGCCAGTGCCTCGATGCTCCCCCGATCGAACAAGTCCCGACGATAGTCGAGCCGCAGCTGCAGGCTCTCGCCCGGTATGGCCATCAGGGTGAAGGGATAATGTGTGGCGTCGTGGCCGGTGATGTCGGCGAGACGCAACCCAGCTTCGGCCTCGGGGCCGCTGCGGTCCACCGGATAGTTCTCAAACACCACCAGGGTGTCGAACAGCTCGCCCAACCCGGCGAGACCCTGGACCTCTGCCAACCCCACATGCTGGTGCGCCATCAGCGCCGACTGGCGGTCCTGCAATTGCGCCAACAGCGAACCCAGCGGCTGTTCCGGCGCCAGCCGCACCCGCAGCGGCAGCGTGTTGATGAACAGCCCCACCATGCTCTCAATGCCGGGAAGTTCAGGCGGCCGGCCCGCAACCGTGATGCCGAACACCACGTCGTCGCGCCCGGTCAGCCGGCCAAGCAGGATCGCCCACGCCGCCTGGATGTAGGTGTTGAGTGTCAGCCCGCGGCTGCGCGCCTGACTGTTCAGTGCCGCTGTCAATGTAGGGCTCAGCGTCAGCGCCACCCGCTCCGGCGCCAGCGGCGCCCGCCCCACCGCATCGGCCGCCAGCCGGGTCGGCTCCTCAAGCCCCGCCAAGGCCTCGCGCCAGGCCGTAAGTGCCGCAGAGCGATCCTGCGCCGCAATCCAGCGCAGATAATCGCGATAGCGCGTCACCGGCGGCAGCGACCCGCCATCGCCCCGATTGGCATAAAGCGCCAGCAGCTCCCGGATCAGCACCGGGGTCGACCAGCCGTCCATCAGGATGTGGTGGCTGGTGAGAAGGAGCCGGTGCTCCTCCGCGGAAAGCCGGATCAGTGTGAAGCGAATGAGCGGCGCGGTGGCGAGATCGAAGTGCTCGGCGCGCTCCTGCGCCACGATCTCCTCAAGGCGCGCGTTGCGGCTCGCCGCATCCAGCAACGACAGGTCGAGGCTGCGCCACGGCAATTCGGGCGACGCCACGATGATCTGCACCGGGCGGCTCAAGTTCTCGTGCTGGAAGCCGGCGCGCAGGCTGGCATGGCGCTGCAGCAGCGCCTGCACGGCGCTCTTGAGCGTCGCCTCATCGAGCCGCCCTTGCAGGTTCAGCTGCAGTTGCGTCGTGTAAACGTCCGGTCCCTGCGCCGCATACAGCGCATGAAACAAAAGACCTTCCTGCAGCGGTGATAGCGGCAGGATGTCCTCAATCCCCGCATACCGTGCCTCCAGTCGCTCAAGGTCAGTCTGCGTCAGAGAGAGAAGGGACTTGACGTCGGCCAGGGCAGGGGCGGCTTGTTGCAGCGGCTGTGCGGCCGCCGCCAAAGCCGCCACGGTCTGATGTTGAAACACCGCGCGCGGCGTGATCAGCAGCCCAGCCTTGCGTGCCAAGCTCACCAACTGAATGGAGACAATGCTGTCGCCGCCGAGAGCGAAGAAGTTATCGTCGATGCCGACCTGCTTGACGCCCAGCACTTGGCCGAACAGCGCGCAGAAAATCTCCTCCTGCGGCGTGCGCGGCGCACGCCGCACCATCGGCGTAATCTCAGGAGCAGGCAGCGCACGCCGATCGAGCTTGCCGTTCGGCGTGAGCGGCAAATCCTTCAGAACCACAAACGCAGACGGCACCATGTAATCAGGCAGGCTCTGCGCCAGATGGCTGCGCAGGGTTGGGGCGTCGGCGCTCTGACCTGTGGCCGCCACCACATAAGCGACCAGCCGCTTGACGCCCGGCGCGTCCTCGCGCGCCAGCACTGCGGATTGTGCAACCGACGGATGCCGCGCCAGCGCCGCTTCGATCTCGCCGAGCTCGATACGGAAGCCGCGGATCTTTACTTGCTGATCCGCCCGTCCGACGAATTCCACGGCCCCGTCGGCGCGCCAGCGGACCAAATCGCCGGTCCCGTACATGCGGCCGCCCGCGGGCCCGAATGGGTCGGCCACAAACCGCTCCGCCGTCAGTCCGCGCCGCCCCAGATAGCCGCGCGCCAGTCCCGATCCAGCAACGTAAAGCTCCCCCACGACACCCGTGGGGACGGGCTGCAAACCGCCGTCCAACACGTAGACGCGCACGCCCGACAAACCACGGCCGATGGGAATCGTCGTCGCGTCCTTGTTGATGTCGACAATCGGAAACCAGGTAGCGAAAGTGGTTGTTTCAGTGGGGCCGTAGACGTGGAGAAGATTGCGCGGCTTACCGCCTTCCAGCACCGCGGCGACTTGCCGTACATCGACGGCTTCGCCGCCGAACAGAAGATAATCCAGCGATGCGAACAGGCCCGGATCAATCTGAGCGAGTTGGTTGAACAACGCCGTTGTCAGGAACAATGTGTTGAAGCGATGCTGCTGCAGCTGGTTGGCAAAGCGGGTGGGATCGAGCACGTCATCTGCATTCAGCAGATGGACAGTCGCGCCGTTGAGCAGCGCGCCCCAGACTTCGAACGTCGTCGCATCGAAACAGATATTGGCGGCTTGGCCGATTTGAACGCCGGGTTTGAGGTCGATGTAATTTGTTTTGCTGACCAGCTGTACGATGGAAGCTTGCGAGATGCAGATTCCTTTCGGCTCGCCGGTCGATCCCGACGTGTACATGACATAAGCAAGCTGTTGGGCGAGGTGCCGCGGCGAGGCTTTGTGTGCCGGCGCTTTTGTCGGGAGCCACGCGAGCTCTTGCCAATCTTCGTCCAGGCGGAGGACAGGCCCACGATAGGGCGGCAACTGATGCAGCAGACGCGCCTGTGTCAGCAGCAGTTTCGGTCGCGCTTGCTCCAGCATGAAGGCAAGACGCTCGGGCGGATAGGCGGGATCGAGCGGCAGATAGGCGCCCCCGGCCTTGAGAATGCCGAGCAGCCCCACAATCATGTCCAGCGAGCGTTCAACGCACAGTCCCACCACCACCTCGGGACCGACGCCAAGACTTTGCAGATGATGCGCCAGCTGATTGGCGCGCGCGTCGAGCTGCGCGTAGGTCAGCGTCTCCTTCTCGAATACCACCGCCGCCGCATCGGGAGTTTGCGCTGCTTGCGCGGCAAACAATTCGGGCAAAGTCTCTGAGGGTATGCGGCGAGCCGGGCCGTTCCATTCGCGCAAAATGGTGTGGCGCTCTGTGGCTGATAGAATGTCGAGGCCGCCAATCGGCTGTTCGGGACTCGCAGTCGCGGCCGCCAGCAGCCTCATGAGTCGCTGCGCCAACGACTCGACGGTTTCGCGATCAAACAAATCCGCGGCGTATTCGATCGCGCCGTTCAGCCCCAGCGGCGTCCCGTCCGCCGCGCGCTCCTCGGCTAGAGCGAGAGACAAATCAAACTTGGCGATGGCGGTGGTGACCGCCTCGGAGGCAATCGTCAGTCCCGGCAGCTCGACACTCGCCGGCGCGTTGTTCTGCAGCACCAGCATGACCTGGAAAAGCGGGTGTCGTGATAGCGAGCGCTCGGGATTGAGCACTTCCACCAGCCGCTCAAACGGCAGGTCCTGATGCCCGTAGGCCGCAAGGTTGTTGGATCGCACCCGCGCGATCAGCTCGCGCAGGCTCGGATTGCCCGACGTGTCGGTGCGCAGCACCAGGGTGTTGACGAAGAAGCCAACTAACTCGTCTAGCGCCGCGTCAGTGCGGCCGGCGATCGGACTGCCGATCGGGACATCGTTGCCTGCCCCAAGCCGGGTGAGCAGCGCCGCAAGCCCAGCCTGCAGCACCATGAACAGGCTCGCCTGGCTGTCGCGAGAGAGCGCCACGAGAGCGCGGTGCAGTTCGGCATCGATATGCAGCGGCACGACGTCACCGCGATAGCTGGCGACCGCAGGCCGCGGCCTGTCAGTCGGCAACTCGATCTGATCGGGAAGGCCCTTGAGCGTCTCGCTCCAGAATAAAAGCTGCCGCGCCATGGCGCTGTGCGGATCGCTCTCCGCCCCCAGCACCTGGTGCTGCCACAGGGTGTAGTCGGCATATTGGACCGGCAACGGCGCAAAGGACGGCGCCTTGCCTTCAACTCGCGCGCCGTACGCTACTGCAACATCGCGCCACAGCGGCGCCAGCGACCAGCCGTCCCCCGCGATGTGGTGCAACAACAGAAGCAACACATGCTCGCGCTCGCCCAGCACCAACAGATGCGCCCGCAGCGGTAGCTCGCCGGCCAGGTCGAAGCCTTGCCGCGCTAAGTCGATGATCGCTTCCGGGAGCGTTGCCTCAGTGACATCATTCTTCTGGAGACGCACTTCAGCAAGTGATGCTTCGATGATGTGCTGGCGCGGTATTCCCGATGTCTCAGGGAAAATGGTGCGCAGGCTCTCGTGGCGCGCGACCACGTCCGCCAGCGCCGCCTCCAGGGCATCTTGATCAAGCGTGCCGGTGAGCCGCACCGCCATGGGAATGTTGTAGGTGGCGCCCGGCCCCTCCAGACGATGCAGGAACCAAAGCCGCCGCTGGGCAAACGACAGCGGAATCTCTGAGGGACGAGCCACAGGCACCAGCGCCGGACGGGCCGCCTCGGCCTCGTGCAGCCGTTGTGCCAATGTCTCGACCGTCGGCGCTTCGAACAGCGTGCGGATCGCGACCTCTACATCGAGACTGCTGCGGATGCGGCTGATCAGTCGCGTCGCCAGCAGCGAGTGACCGCCGAGCGCGAAGAAGTTGTCATCGAGGCCGACGCGCTGCAGGCCCAGCACTTCGGCAAACAGCGAACAGAGGATCTCCTCCTGCGGGGTGCGCGGGGCGCGCAAAATCCTTTGCTGCAAATTGGGCGCCGGGAGCGCCTTGCGGTCTAACTTCCCGTTCGGCGTCATCGGCAATCGGGGCAGAACCACGACGGCCGACGGCACCATGAAATCGGGGAGACTTTGTGCGAGATGCGCACGAAGCTTGGCTGGATCGACAATCTGATCGGCGGCCGCCACCACATAAGCAACGAGCCGCTTGTCGCCAGGCGTATCCTCGCGAGCGATCGCTGCCGCCTTTGCAATAGATGGATGCCGCCGCAGCGTTGCCTCGATTTCGCCCGGCTCGATACGGAAGCCGCGGATCTTCACCTGCTGGTCGGCGCGGCCTAGATGTTCAAGGATCCCGTCGGAGCGCCAGCGCCCCAGATCTCCGGTCCGGCAAAGACGCTCGCCGTTGCCAAACGGAGAAGGCACGAACCGCTCGGCCGTCAGCGCCGGGCGCCCGAGGTAGCCACGCGCGAGGCCGACGCCGCCAATATAGATTTCGCCAGCCACGCCGACCGGGACCGGCTGGAGATTGCGGTCGAGAACGTACACCTTTGCGTTCGCGATCGGCCGGCCGGACGGAACGCCAAACTGCCCCGCGCCTTGCGCCGCGTCGTAACGGCTGGCGTCGAAGCATTCGGACATCCCATAGACGTTGATGAGCGAAGCGTCCGGGAGGCGTGCGCGAAACAAGTCCGCAAGCGAGCCCGATAGAGGTTCTCCCTCGCTTTGCCAGTATCCCAACTTGGGGAGCCGCTTCGCTATCGCCGGCTCGACATCGAGCATCGCCGCCAACAATGACGGCACCAGAAGCAATCGAGTGACTTCGTTTTTGCCGAGTGTGGCAATGAGAGCCGGCGGATCCTTGACGACGCCATCGGGGATCAGCACGAGGCGATGGCCCCGGCTCAGCGGCATGAACACCTCCCAGACCGAGTCGACAAAAGCAAGGCTGGTCTTTTGCGCGTAGACCTCGTCCTCGGGCCGACGTTCGGGGCTGATGTCCCAATCGAGCCGACCGACCCCGACGCGGTGCGTCGCCATCACGCCTTTCGGTCTGCCGGTGGAGCCCGATGTGTAGATGACATAAGCGAGGTTGTCCGGCGATATCAGATTTGGGAGTGCAGTCGAAGGACAAGCGGCGATGTTTGTTTGATCGCCGTCGAGATCGATGACCTTGCCGGCACGGATCGGCAGCCGATTGCGCGTCGGCGCGTGCACGATCAATACCGCAGCCTTTGCGTCCTCCAGCACGTAGGTGAGGCGATCAGTCGGATAGTTCGGATCCAATGGCAGGTAAGCGCCGCCGGCCTTGAGGACAGCCAACAAGGCGATGACCATCGCGGGCGAGCGCTCGATGCACAGTCCGACCACCACCTCGGGGCCAACGCCAAGACCGCGCAGATGATGGGCGAGCTGATTGGCGCGCGCATCGAGCTGCGCGTAGGTCAGCGTCGCATCTTCGAACACCACCGCCACCGCATCGGGGTTCTGGGCTGCCTGGGCGGCAAACAGGGCGGGCAACGTTGCGGATGGAATTGGGCGCGCCGTGTCGTTCCATTGGCGCAGAATGGTTTGGTGCTCTGCAGTAGAAAGAATGTCGAGGCCGCCGATCGGCTGCTCGGTCGCCGCAGCGGCGGTTTCGAGCAGCCGTACCAGCCGCTGCGCCAGTGCCTCGATGCTCCCCCGATCAAACAAATCCGGACGATAGTCGAGTCGGAGCCGCAGGCGGTCGCCTGCCGCCGCCGCTGTCAGCGTCAGTGGATAATGTGTGGAGTCATGGCCGGTGATGTCGGCGAGGCGCAGGCCGTTGCCGGCCGCAGGGCCGCTGCGATCCACCGGATAGTTCTCAAACACCACCAGCGTGTCGAACAGCTCGCCCAACCCGGCGAGACCCTGAACCTCTGCCAGCCCCACATGCTGGTGCGCCATCAGCGCCGATTGGCGGTCCTGCAATTGCGCCAACAGCGAAGCCAGTGGCTGTTCCGGCGCCAGCCGTACCCGCAGCGGCAGCGTGTTGATGAACAGCCCCACCATGCTCTCAATGCCGGGAAGCTCCGGAGGCCGGCCCGCAACCGTGATGCCGAACACCACGTCGTCGCGCCCGGTCAGCCGGCCAAGAAGGATCGCCCACGCCGCCTGGATGTAGGTGTTGAGCGTCAGCCCGCGGCCGCGCGCTTCTCGGTTCAGTGCCGAAGTGAGCGCGGGGCTCAGCGTCAGCGCCACCCGCTCCGGCGCCAGCGGCGCCCGCCCCACCGCATCGGCCGCCAGCCGGGTTGGCTCCTCAAGCCCCGCCAATGCCTCGCGCCAGGCCGTAAGTGCCGCAGCCCGATCCTGCGCCGCAATCCAGCGCAGATAATCGCGATAGCGTGTCACCGGCGGCAGCGATCCACCATCGCCCCGATTGGCATAAAGCGCCAGCAGCTCCCGGATCAGCACAGGCGTCGACCAGCCGTCCATCAGGATGTGATGGCTGGTGAGAAGGAGCCGGTGTTCCTCCGGCGAAAGCCGGATCAAGGTGAAGCGAATGAGCGGCGGGGTGGCGAGATCGAAGTGCGCGGCGCGCTCCTGCGCCACGATCTCCTCAAGGCGCGCATTGCGGCTTTCCGCATCCAGTGAGGAGAGATCGAGGCTGCGCCACGGCAGCTCCGGCGACGCCACGATGATCTGCACCGGGCGGCTCAAGTTCTCGTGCTGGAAGCCGGCGCGCAGGCTGGCGTGACGCTGCAGCAGCGCCTGCACGGCGCTCTTCAGTGTCGCCTCATCGAGCCGCCCCTGCAGGTTCAGCTGCAGTTGCGTCGTGTAGACGTCCGGTCCCTGCGCCGCATACAGCGCATGAAACAAAAGACCTTCCTGCAGCGGCGATAGCGGCAGGATGTCCTCAACGTGCATAGGCGCGCTCCAGCCGTTCGATCTCGGCTTGCGATAGCGATACGAGTAGTAGGTCCGAGGGCGTACGCCCGCCGGCTCCGGGCTGCGCCGCATGGCGCACCAGCGCCTCCAGCGCCTGGAACCAGCCCTGCGCCAGCGCGCGCACTTCGGCTTCGCCGATCAGCGCCGGCGCCCACGACCAGGACGCGCTCAGCGTCG
>JBAUYV010000159.1:0-5628 GCA_049584975.1 Xanthobacteraceae bacterium
TACTAGTGATATTGTCGCTTTCGCCGTTCGGTAATGTACATTACCGACAGCGTCCCCTAAACGGACCTAGAATAAGGCCGCACCGTTCCTGTGGCAGCACATTCACAGTGACCCAATGGATACCCTCGCGATAAGGAGGGCCGCCAATGAACCGCAAAACAAAACTCCCGTTTGATGCCCAAGTGTTTCTCTCGAAAGTAAGCGGCGGGCGACGCATGCACGATTATCGGAAGGATCAAATCGTCTTCAGCCAAGGCGATCCTGCGGATGCCGTTTTTTACATCCAGAAGGGCAAGATCAAGCTCACTGTCATTTCCGAGCGGGGCAAGGAAGCAGTCGTCGGAGTTCTGGAACCTAATCACTTTTTCGGCGAAGGATGTCTGAATGGCCATCCACTTCGCGTCACGACGGCTACGGCAATCGAACGATCCCTGATTACGCACATCCCCAAAGTAGAAATGATTGCTACCTTGCATAATCAGCCGGACTTTTCTGAATTGTTCATGGCAGATTTGTTAAGTCGGAATAGTCGAATTGAAGAGGACCTCATCGATCAACTGTTCAATTCAAGCGAGAAACGGCTGGCGCGAGTCCTTCTGCTTCTGGCGAATTTCGGCAAGGAAGCCAAGGTCGAGCCGGTCATCGGGAATTTTAGTCAGGAAACCCTCGCGGAGATGATTGGCACGACTCGATCACGTGTGAGTTTTTTCATGAATAAATTTCGCAAATTGGGCTATATCGAATACAACGGAAAACTGGAAATCCGCAACTCGCTGTTGAACGTGGTTTTGTACGACAAGCCTGAAATCAGGAAGGACGGCGCGAGCGACGGACCGAGGTAGCTTCCTGCGCTTGAGGTCTGGTATTGGTCACCAACCTCGGTTTGGGCGCGCTTCAGGCTCCCGCGTGGCAGCGCGATGGCGATGGTTGGCCAGCCTATTTGGATCGAATAAGAATGAGGCGCCAACAGAGGCGGCGCCTTTTTAGCTTCGAATTATGACACTTTAGAAGCGGCAGCTTGATCGGCGCGGCGAGCGTAGGCCTCGTTAATGCGCCGCATCGCCAAATCTAATGCCCCTTTCACATCGGCGGCGCGGATGGGCACCAACTGCCAGTCGACAGGAGGCAAATTGGGCTCTGTCGGGTAGATCGCCGCCTGAGAATACGGCGGCGTTTGCGAAACAACAATTTCGTAGTCGCGATGATCATAAGAATGGGTCGGAACGGTCATTTGAGCTCCCGGTAAGTTTGCTAAGCCCTCCCGATGCGAAGATGGGGCATAGGCTGGCCCAACTGAGGCCGCCTATATTGAATGGCTACCGATGTTTGTAACTCAAAGTTGGTCACATGAAAGGCCCGCGTTGCCGGGAGTGTGTTGCACACGTGGGCAGTGCCGGTCGTGAAAGTTCAAAGCGCTATAATTGATCGCACCTGGGCTTCCTTGGCTAACCGAAGCACCTTCAAACGCGCGGTTTTTTCGCGAGTGGCGATCGCATCGGCTTGATACTCGATCATTGCCGCCGAGCCATCCCGCGCGCGCTCTTCTTTCTTGAATATTTTTTCTGCCCGTTGTCGAGCCTGATCCGAAGTCATTGATAGTGCTCTACTTTGAATGGGGCGGAAGAATTATGCGGATCGGACGGAGCACATTATTCCATGCACCCGTGACATCGCACCAGCAGACAAAAATACCGATCATCACAAGAGCGCCAAGAATATCAACCATATTTCTTACTCGTAACGCCGACCTAATTTTGTGGCGTCCTAAAGGTATACATAAGAGCTGATTGCACGAAAGAAAGCCCAGCTCAGAATTTAGACCAAGCTTGCACTCGCGCGTCACTTCGACCCCATCACCTAAACCAGCGTTGAGGCGCGCCAAAAGAAAAGCCCCAGCTGGGGGCCGGGGGGCTTGGCGAGCTGGGGCTTCTGATCTTCGAGACAACAACTCATCCCGTGACCATCCGTACAATGATCGAGGGGCTAACTAGGTTCGTCCGCCGGCCGAGGGGGGCTTCGATGCGCTAGGCTGTAAGTTTGGCCGCCGTCTTATTGGGCTTAACATGCTGAAGTATTTGAACCCGGCCGGCCCAGTGGCCGACCAACGTTCGACAACTTGAACCAATCACCCATGAGGTTGTTGTCTCGATGAAAGAGAACCCATGACAATCGAGAATGCTGTGCTACGCGAGGATCTGCGCGCGTGGATGAAGTCCCCTGCAATGGGACTACAGGAATATTCGAGCGATCTCATTCCCCTCTGGTTGCAAAATTGCGCGAGAGGATCTCTCTATGCCTCAAAAAGACTTATGTGGCCAATCATGGCCACATGGGCGACGGCCAAACTGAATACGACGTGGCGCATGTCCCGGTAGCTTTGCGCCCGAAAGCGACATTCGCTTGTGCCGCAATATCGGTCGTTCCGGGCTAGAGCCGGAAATCCGCCAGCATCTATCAGAGCAGCGACCATCGCTTGGAACGATTTTCTTCGCCGAAACGTTGGCATCGGATCACAAGGGACGCCATCAGAGTGTCCTGTAACGATTTATGAGTCAGCAAATGGCGGCGGGAAACAGGGCAAAAACGCCAGCCATTCTCATCGTTGAGGATGAACCCCTTGTTCGGCTATATGCAGTCGACGCCGTCGTGGCTGCAGGCTTTGAGGTGATTGAATCCGCAAGCGCTGACGAGGCCCTACGGATGTTGGAGTGCCGCAGCGACATCCAGGTAATGTTTACCGATATTCAAATGCCGGGCTCGATGGATGGCCTCACACTCGCGTTAGATGCCAGCGGCGATTTCGTTGGCCTGGTCAATATTGCACAGACTTCTGTCGTCAAGCGGTTGAACCTCGGTGTGGCGTCGCCGCTTTAGCTCCAGCAAAGGCGGCAACTTTAGCCGGGTTCCGCCCTGCAGCAATGGAAGAAGACAAATCCATGATCAGCCCTTTCTTCCGTAAATTTCTGGAGACATTCGAGGAGTTCGCCGATAAACGGCTCAAGACGCTACTTGAAACGACCCGGCACGGTGTCGTTGCCGGCGTCGCTGGCGGCCTCGCTGAAATAGCGTGGGTAACGTTGTACGCTGCAGTCACAGGCGCGGATCCTGGGACGTTGGCGCGCGGCGTGACGACCGCTGCCGGGGTGAGCGCGCTATTCCCCGCAGCTCCAGTTGCCGTAGGTGTGACAGTCCATATGGCGCTCGCCGTGACGCTTGGGATTGCGCTCTCGTTCGGTTGGCGAGCCCTATCATCGCATCGCTTGGAAATCGCCGGTCCACTTCCGTTCATGCTCGCCGCGCTGGTCGTCGTCTGGGCAGTCAATTTTTTCGTTGTTCTGCCGATCATCGGCCCCGCGTTTATTCATCTGGCGCCTTATCCGGTCAGCCTGATGTCGAAAGTGCTGTTCGGGCTCGCGGCGGCAGAAGCATTTCGTCGACAGGATGCTTCGGCGCTGAAAGCGCGTCCGGGCCCGTATTGCGCTGAGCCTGCGATGATAAAGGCGCGCTTAGCGGCGCCTCAGCGCTATGACCGAAACGCTTCCGCGTTTTGAATGAGAGAGAATCGAGAGCTCTGACGAGCCGCAGGAGATTTAGTATGACCGAAACGAATCTGGACCGCGCTGTCATCTTTCTCCTGCGCGTGTTCGTGGGCTGGCTCTTCCTTTACTCTGGCAGCTGGCAAATCCTACAGAATTACAGCGCAGGCGGTTTTCTCAACCATGTCGTGACCTTCCATAGCTTCTTTGCGCTCTTTGCGACGCCAACGATGCTGCCGCTGACCGACTTCCTGATGAAGTGGGGTCATTTGTTGATCGGATTATCGCTGGTCTCCGGGTTCATGGTCCGGATTAGCGGGCCGTTCGGCATCCTGCTCATGATCACCTATCACTTCGCGCATATGGAATGGCCGTTCATCCAGGATCACCTCAGCCTCTTCGTCGACTACCACCTCGTCTACGCGGTCGTTATTGTTTACCTGATGGCGCATCATGCCGGTCACATCTGGGGCCTCGACGGCTTGGTCGAACGCCTGCCGTTAGTCACGCGTCATCCCGCCCTGCGACCGCTGTTCGCGTAAATTAGTTCGACCCACAACGTGGAGGAGATCGATGAGATCATGACGCCCGATCCCTTCTCCGTTACCTAGGACGATTCGCTGGAAACGGTCGTCGAGGTGGTGGAACGACATCGTGTCAAACGACTTCCCGTCATGCGCGGCGGACGCCCAATCTGTAGTAAGGCTCGGATACCGGGATGCATCGAGAGCATTACCGGGCGACGTTTGGGATATGCAGTAGCAGTGTCACCGACTTGACACCGGCATCATCGGTATCGTCGCAAATGTGAAAACCGAGTTCGGCGCACATAGCGAGCATGGTGGTATTTTCCGATAGCACTTGTCCCCGCACGGTCTGGAGGTTCTTTTGCTTTGAAAATTCGATTATGCGATTCATCAATAGCCAACCGACGCCTTGGCTCTTAAGCCGCGAGCGCACCAGAATTGCAAATTCGGCACTTTCTCCGCTTGGGTCATCATGCAGGCGCACGACGCCCAGCATCTTTCGGCTTTGCTCGTCGACGGCAATGAAGGCCATGGCGCGGGCCGGATCGTAGTGGATGAGCTTGTCGAGCAGCGCATGATTCACTTCGCGCATCGGCGCGAAGAAGCGCAGCCGCAGGTCCTCCGCTGTCACATCACTGAGAAAATCAGGATAGAGCCCGGCATCCTGCGCTTCGAGCTGGCGGATCAAAACCGGCGTTCCATCGCGCAGGAAGTTTGGCTCGTTAAATACCATATCGGTCTCAGTGCGCCAGGGAACGATACCAGCTCGACCTCGACTCGACTGGTCCATATTGCACAGACTCCTGTGGGCAAATGGTTGGCGTCCTCAGTCGTCCTCTCTCTGCTGCGTTAACCATCTCACTGCGGTTTCCTCGCGCGCGCGAGGGGAGAGGGCACCACGAGCAGCTCGCCAGCAGAGCGAGCCGCCGATGCCGCGCCGAGCGACACGCGCGCGGCGAATCAAACTCTCGATATCGAGGCCGGCGGTGGTGTGCTCGATATCGAGGCCGGCGATCTGTCGACCTCCTTTTTCGTTTGTTCTATTTCGTTTGTTCTTTTTCTGTTGGTCGCTGCCGACTGATGGTGCCGACGTCGGGGCAGCTACGGGGTCAGCCCGACAACACCCCCCGCTCCAAACGGCACCGACGATAGGGCTCTGGCGCGTGCTCTCGCTCCGACATTTCCGGCCGGCGCGATCGGGCTCTTGTCGGTTGGCGAGGGAGCATCGAGCGGCCCGGCGCCAGCAGAGCGACCCGCTGGCGCCGGCGATCGGCTACCAGCTGAAACACCACCGACAATGGTCGCGCACTGACACGTTTCGGAATTTGGGCCGCCGCTCTGACATCTCGGCTGGCGCGATCGGGCTCTTGTCGGTTGGCGGGGGAGCATCGAGTGGCGCGCCGCTGGCGCCGGCGATCGGCTACCAGCTGAAACACCACCGACAATGGTCGCGCACCGAAACTGCTACAGAAATTGGGCCGCGTTAACCACGACTCTGCGTTTTTCTCGCGCGCGCGAGGGGAGTGGGCACCACGACCTCGCCAGCAGAGCGAGCCGCCGATGCC
>JBAUYV010000160.1:0-12009 GCA_049584975.1 Xanthobacteraceae bacterium
TTTCATTGATGAAGGTGATCTTGGTGGCAAGGAAAGCGTTCGAGGCGTATTTGATCAGCTCCGCCGTGCGCCGGTTGACATAAAAGATCGGAGCGGCATTCAGATAAAGCGGCCGGTAAATCTCCGCGAGCACCTCGCGCGCACGCGGATCTTCGGTACCGACCACGATGCGGTCGGGATGCTTGAAATCCTGAATCGCGGCGCCCTCACGCAAAAACTCCGGATTGGAGACCACCTGCAGTTCGGCGTCGGGACGCGTCTCGCGCAGGATTCGCTCAATCTCGTCGCCGGTGCCGACCGGCACGGTCGATTTGGTGACGATCACCGCGGTCTTGGCAAGGTGCGGAGCAAGCTCGCGCACCGCCTCGTACACGAAGCTCAAATCCGCATAACCGTCGCCGCGGCGTGACGGTGTGCCGACGGCGATGAAGACGGCGTCGGCTTCGGCGACGCTCGACGCCTGGTCGGTGAATTGCAGCCGGCCTTGGCGGATATTGGCCTCGACCAGCTCCGCAAGTCCCGGCTCGAAGATCGGAATTTCGCCGTGCTTGAGCGCAGCGATGCGGCGCAGATCCTTGTCGATACAGGTGACCTGATGGCCGAAATCGGCAAAGCAGGCGCCGGAGACGAGCCCGACATAACCGGCGCCGATCATGGCAACGCGCATTACAATCTCCGTTTCGGCTCAGATCTCGTCCGGACCGGCCGGCGGCGCGGAAGTGCCTTCGAATTCATCGAGCGTCGCCGCTGGCGCCGCGTGCGCACGCACCCGCGTCAGCGAAAGCCAGCGCCGCCCGAACAAGCCGATGACCAGCGCGCCGTAGCAGGCGCCTCCGAGCACGGTCAGCACGATAAGTTCCGACTCATAGCGGAACCTGGGCAACGAAGATAACAGATATGTGACGGTGAACCTCGCGATCAGCAGGAAGAGGAAGAACAAAACCCCCGCCGCACCGAGCTTTGTCAGTGACGCTTTCAACCGCTCGTCGGAAGTGATGAGGCCGGCCCGATTTGCCAACCACAGCACCAGGATGAAATTGATCCAAGCCCCGACCGAGGTTGCGAACGCAAGGCCGACCTGCGCCAACGAGCCCATCAGGGCGATCTTGCAGACGATATTCACAGCCGTTCCGGTCAGCGCCGCCTTGACCGGCGTCAGTGTATCGCCACGGGCCAGAAACGGCGCCACGACGCTGCGGATCAGCACGAACGGGATCAGTCCGATCGTATAGGCGACGAGCGTCATTGCCGCGGCGCGCGCGTCCTCGGCGTTGAACGCGCCGCGCATGAACAAGCCCTGCATGATGATGTCGGGAATGACGATGAACGCAACCACACAGGGGATAGCCAGCAGCAGCGCGAATTCGATCGCGCGGTTTTGCGCCGAGCGCGCGCCCGCATGATCGCCGGAAGACACGCGGCTGGTCATTTCCGGCACCAGCACGGTGCCGACCGCGATGCCGATAACGCCGATGGGAAGCTGGTCGATGCGATCCGCGTAATAGAGTGCCGACAGCGCCCCCGCCGTCAGGAAGCTTGCAATGATGGTGTCGGCGAACAGGGCCAGCTGCGTGCCGGCCGACCCGACCGTCGCCGGAATCAGCGCCTTGAAAAAGCGCCGCACGTCCTCGTCCCACGCCAGCGTGTGGAATCTCGTCATCACGCCGCTGCGCGCCGTGGCACCACCGACCAGCATCGCTTGCAAGACGCCCGAGACCAGCACGCCCCACGCCGCGGCGTAGCCTGCACCCGGGAAGTAGACGACGAGCGCCAACGTGACCATCATTGTCACGTTGAGCAGGATCGGCGCCGCGGCCGCCGCCGCAAAGCGATGCAGCGCATTGAGAATGCCGCTCCACAACGTCACCAGCGTGATGAGCAGGAGATAGGGAAAGGTGATGCGCGTGAGCGAAACCGCGAGGGCAAACTGCTGCGGCTCGCGCGAGAAGCCGGGCGCCAATAGCTCGATCACCTGCGGCGTGAAAAGAAGCGCAAGAACGAGCAGAACCACCTGCGTTGCAAGCAAGAGCGTAAAAATCCGGTCGCCGAATTTTTGCGCCGCCTCCGGCCCGCCCTGGGTGCGAACGCGCGCGTAGGCCGGAATAAAAGCCGCGTTGAAGGCGCCCTCGGCAAAAATGGCGCGGAAATGATTGGGCAGGCGGAAAGCGACAAAGAAAGCGTCGGCGACCGGGCCTGCGCCGATGATCGCCGCCAGCATGATGTCACGCACGAAACCGGTCACGCGCGAGAGCAACGTGTAGCCGCCGACGGTGAGAATCTTCTCGATCATGGGCCGCTTTTTAATCCTCCCCCATGAAATGCGGGAGGGCGAGCGCCCTATCCCGCAAGCGCCCGTTTGACCGCCGCCACGATGCGGTCCTGCACCGCCGGCTCCAGATAAGCGTGCATCGGCAGGCTGATGACTTCCTCCGCCAGCCGGTCGCTCACGGGCGCGCCGCCGTCGGCCAGCGGGAAGCGGATATAGGCCTGCTGGCGATGCAACGGCTTGGCGTAATAAATCGCCGTGGGGATCCCTTCCGCCTTGAGCGCCGCGGCTAGCGCATCGCGCCGTCCAGGCACAAGACGGATGGTGTACTGCGCCCAAACCGAGGTCGATTCATTGCCAACGCGCGGCACTGTCGCGACATCGGCGAGAGCCGCCGAATACCGCGCCGCGGTCTTGTCGCGCGCGATGATTTCCTCGGGAAATATCTTGAGCTTTTCGATCAGCACCGCGGCCTGGATAGTATCGAGCCGCCCGTTGATGCCGATGCGCTCGGGATCATATTTGTCGATGCCCTCGCCATGGATGCGCAAGCTCTTGATGCGCGCCGCAAGCGCGTCGTCGTCGGTGAACACGGCCCCCCCGTCGCCATAGCAGCCGAGCGGTTTTGCCGGGAAGAAGCTCGTTGCCGTCGCGGTCGCCAGGGCGCCAAGCTTGCGGCCGCGAAAGCTCGCGCCGAAGGCCTGCGCCGCATCGTCGAGCACGGAGAGGCCGTGCTCGGCCGCGATAGCCGCAATGGCATCGTGATCGGCCGGCAGACCGAACAGATCGACCGGAATGACGGCGCGCGGCTTGAGGCCAAGCCGCTTTGCCGTTGCCACTGCGCGCCGCAGGCTTTCAGGATCGATGTTGAATGTGTCGGCCTGCACGTCAGCCAGCACCGGCGTCGCGCCGAGCAGCGCTACCATTTCGGCCGTGGCGTGGAACGTAAAGGTCGGACAGATCACCGCGTCGCCTGGCCCGATCTCCCACGCCATAAGGATGAGAAGCAGCGCATCGGTTCCGCTCGAACAGGCGATGACATGACGGGCGCCGCAGAAAGCCGCGAGATCGGCTTCGAGCGTCCGCACCTCCGGTCCCTGGATGAACTGGCAGTGCGCCAGCACCCGGGCAACGGCGTCGTCGATGCTGCGGCCCAAGCGGCGGCGCTGCGCCGCCACGTCGATGAACGGAATCGGAGCGCTCTCAAGCCGCGTGTGTTGATTCATTATCTCGCCCAAACTTGATTGGCGGACATTCAGCCGGCCACGCGCCGCGGGCCCTTGCGCTGCGGCGGGGCGGCGTGCGCGGCGCGCGCATCAAGGCAGCGAATGGCGATTTCCAGGCTGGCGACCGCTTCTTCGCCGGTGACCGCCGGACGCTCGCCGCTGCGGATCGCGTCGACGAACGCGACCAGTTCGGAGCGCAGCGGCTCCGCGTACCCGACCGACAAATGCCGCATCGAGTAGCTGCCGTCGGGCTGAAAGCCGAAACATTCGGTGACTTGCAGAGTCAGGAGATCGCCGATCAGATACTTGTCGCGCGTCGCGATATGGACGTTGCGCGCCTTGAAGGGCGTGAGCCAGTTGGTGTTGATGTGAGCGAGCACGCCGGATTCGGTGCGAAACTGCAACAGCGCGATGTCCTCGCGTTCGGCGACCGCGCTCGACGTTTGCGGTTGGATTTCCACAATCTCGGATTCGGTGAACCAGCGGATGAGATCGATGTCGTGCACGCCGAGATCGATAACGACGCCGACATTGGACATACGCGGCGGAAACGGCCCGACCCGGGTGATGGCAATCGAGAGGATGTCCTGGTCCTTGATCGCCCGCTTGATCGACTCGACCGCCGGATTGAAGCGCTCGACATGCCCGACCATGAGGGTGACGCCGGCGTGGTGAGCCGCCGTGACAATGTCGCGGCCTTCCTCGACCGTGGAGGCGATCGGCTTCTCCACCAGAACATGGACACCCTGGGAGATGCACTTCAGCGCGATACTATGATGCAGATGGGTCGGCGCCGCGATGATGACCGCGTCGACCCCCTGGCGGAGCAAGGCATCGACATCCTTGAAAGCGGCGCACTTGAGCGCTTCGGCAACGAAATCCCGTCGGCTGCTGTCCGGATCGGCAACGCCGACGAGTTCCACGCCGGCCATGTCCGAGAGCACTCGCGCATGGTTACTACCCATGACGCCGACGCCCACGACCCCGATCCGCAATTTGTCAGTCCCCGCCACGTTGAGACCCTCACCCCTACGCCCACAGGCGCCGTTCAACCCCACTTCCTCACCTAGCACGCCCCGGGGCGGCTGGCGACCAGGCCTGTGCAGGACCTGGCAACACTTTTTGAGTCCAAGGATTACGATCGCCCTGGAGCACGAAATTTTCCGTTAATAAAACGATAACTCAACCGCGGCGGGCGGGATGCGGGCCCGGCGCAGCACGGTGGAAAACTGCATGCTTTTCGGCTGGCGAGGGGCCGCTTTGCAGCCGCAGGCCTCACTGCCGGTCGTGCATCACGACCGGTGGTAGTCGTCCTCGACGCGCACGATATCGTCTTCGCCCAGATAGGAGCCGGTCTGAACCTCGATCAGTTCGAGATCGATCTTGCCGGGATTTTCCAAGCGATGGCGGGCACCGATGGGGACGTAGATCGATTCATTCTCATGCAGAATCTTGACCTCGTCGCCGATCGTTACCCGCGCGGTGCCGCGCACAATGACCCAGTGCTCGGCCCGGTGATGATGCAGCTGCAGCGACAAGCGCCCGCCTTGCTTGACCACGATGCGCTTGACCTGGAACCGCTCGGCCTGATCGAGCGACTGATAGGACCCCCAGGGGCGATGCACTTTCAGATGATCTTCGGTCACCGCCGGCGCAACCTTCTTGAGCTTCGCCACCACCTGCCGCAGGCCGTCGGCATCGTCGCGCCGCGCCACCAAGACCGCATCGGCGGTCGCCACCACCACTACATTCTCCAGGCCATAAAGCGCCACGAGCTGCTTTTCGGAGTCGACGTAGCAGCCTTTCGCATCGACAAACAGTGCCGAGCCATGCGCGGCGTTTTCGGCCCCATCGCGCGGCGACAACTCCCACACCGCCTGCCATGAGCCGACGTCGGACCAACCGAACGAGACCGGCATCACCGCCGCATGTTTGGTGCGTTCCATCACCGCATAGTCGATCGACTTGGCGGTGGCGCGCGCAAATGCTTCGCGCTCCAGAGTAACGAACCCAATATCGCGGCCGGCGGCTTCGACCGCCTTCTCAATCGCAACGGCGCTCTCAGCCTCGAAATTGCGGTACTCTTCCAGCAGCAGGTCGGCACGAAACAAAAAGTTGCCGGAGTTCCACAGATAGCCTTCGTCCGTGTAGCGCTTCGCCTTCGCCTTGTCGGGTTTTTCGACGAACTGCTCGATGGCGAAGATGTCGCCGCCGATGGCGGCGCCGACGCGGATGTAGCCGTATTCGGTCGCGGGGCGGGTCGGACGTACTCCGAACGTCACGATGCGCTTATCTGCGACGGCAGCCGATGCGGCGGCGCAGGCTTTGGCGAATGCGCCCGGGTCGGTGACGACGTGATCGGCGGCGAGCGCAACCACGACGGCATCTTTGTCACGATTGTGGGCGAACAGAGCGCCGGCAACAATCGCCGGCCCGGAATCGCGCCGCATCGGCTCAAGCAGGATGTCGGCTTCCACCGAAATGGCGGCGAGCTCCTGGGCGACGAGAAAGCGATACTGCTTGTTGGTCACGATAATCGGCCGGCCAAACAGGGCCGGATCGGAAACGCGACGAATGGTTTCCTGAAACGTCGAATAGGAACCGAGGAGCGGCAGGAACTGCTTGGGCCTGTTCTCGCGCGACGCTGGCCATAGCCGCGTACCGGCGCCGCCGCACATGATCAGGGGGATGATGGGACTTGCCATATTTCGCCCTCGGCTTACCGGCCGCCACGCGTGCCGAATTGGCTGTCACTCTAGCGCGAAACATCTGAATGAATTGCAGCCAATGGAGAAGTCAAGGAAAAGCTAACGCCACCGGCGCGCGTAAAAATCTCTTGTCATGGAACGCGCACCCACAGGCGGAGGTAAGCGTTCCTCAACCTGCGTAAACGATTGATTTGTTAAACGGCGAGGCCCCTGCGGGGTTTGCCGCATCTTACTCAGCGCGCTGACGGCGATCCTGTTCGTCGCGGACGGCGACGAGATCGGCCTCGACCATTTCCTTCACCAACGCGTCAAACGTCGTCTTGTGCCGCCAGCCGAGCTTCGCCTCGGCCTTGCTCGGATCGCCAAGTAAGGAGTCGACTTCGGTGGGCCGGAAATAGCGCTTGTCGATCGCTACGAGAACGCGCCCATTTGCGGCATCGATGCCCTTCTCGTCCGGGCCGCTGCCGTGCCAGACGATCTTGCGGCCGACCTGAACAAAAGCCTTCTCGACGAATTCGCGCACCGTATGGCTCTCGCCGGTCGCCAGTATGTAGTCGTCCGGTTCGGCCTGCTGCAGAATGAGCCACATCCCCTCGACATAGTCGCGCGCATGGCCCCAATCGCGCGCCGCGTCCAGGTTACCGAGAAAGAGGCTTTCCTGCAGACCGAGTTCGATCGCCGCAACCGCACGCGAGATCTTGCGAGTGACGAACGTTTCGCCGCGGATCGGACTCTCATGGTTGAACAGGATGCCGTTCGAGGCGTGCATGCCGTAGGCTTCGCGGTAATTCACCGTGATCCAGTGGGCATAAACCTTCGCGGCGCCGTAGGGCGACCGCGGGCGAAACGGCGTCGTCTCCTTCTGCGGCACCTCCTGCACCAAGCCGAACATCTCCGATGTCGAAGCCTGATAGAAGCGGGTCTTCTGCTCGCGCCCGAGGATGCGGATGGCCTCGAGAATGCGCAGCGTGCCGAGGCCGTCGGCGTTGGCCGTGTATTCCGGCGTCTCAAACGAGACCAGCACGTGCGATTGAGCCGCGAGATTGTAGATCTCGTCGGGCTGCGTCTCCTGCACGATGCGAATGACGTTGGTGGCGTCGGTCACATCGCCGTAATGCAGGTCGAAGGCAACGCCCTGCTCGTGCGGATCGTGATAGAGGTGGTCGACGCGCGCGGTGTTGAACGAGGACGATCGGCGCTTCACGCCGTGAACCCGATAACCCTTGGCGAGCAGCAACTCGGCCAGATAAGCGCCATCCTGACCGGTCGCGCCGGTGATCAGCGCTACTTTACCCGATGCTTTAGCCATTATCCCTTCGCCCGCGCACACAATCTAACATCAACGAATGCCGATGCCCATGCTTATCACCCCACCCGCATCTGCGGGAACGCGTGCAGCCAACGCGGTCAGCGCTCGAGGGCTGGCCTCTGCTTCCCTCAGGCATTCGCTTGCGGCATCAATCGCCCGCTGTCGATCAGCAGCGCCAGTGCATCAGCCGGATTTGTCACCGTCTCCACGATGAATTGCGGGCTTGCGAGCAGCGACGCCGGTCGCCACTCGCCATCGTCCGGCGCCACCAGCGTGCCGCCGGCAAGACCCGCCGCCGCTCCCGCGGCCAAGTCATCGGCCTTATCGCCGACGATCCAGGAGCGCGAGAGGTTGAGATTCATGCCATCTCCGGCCGCGACGATCATGCCAGGATTGGGTTTGCGCCAGGGATGGGCGGCGACCCGAAGCGGCGGCGATCCCTCGGCGTGGTAGGCGCAGGCCAGGACGGCATCGAGATGGGCGCCCGCGGCGGCCAGCGCGGCGGAAAGCGCCGCCTGCACGGCGCGAAAGCCATCCCAGTCGTAATAGCCGCGCGCGATACCCGATTGATTGGTGACCACGACGACTGGAATTCCCAGCGCGTTGCAGCGGGCGATCACCGGCGCCACGCCGTCGATCATACGCAGATCTTCGGCGCGGCCGAGGTAGGCGGTGTCCGCAATGATGACGCCGTCGCGGTCGAGAAAGAGCGCCGGGCGCTGACCCCAATCCGCCTTACGAATTTCACACCACAAGCCAATATCTTCGATGACCATCACACTATTCCAAAACCGTCCTTGACTGGAACAATGTCAGGAGCAAACAAAGCCGAATAAACGATTCATTGCGATCGTGGACGGAATAGCGATCTTCGATCGAGCGGCGACGGTCGCGCACGATGCGTCAGCGCTCCTCGCATCAAGAAGTATTGGACGCGGTGCCGCTGCCGAACAGATTGCGTTCCACCAGCCCGCATATGGCATGGGCGGCCACAATATGAATCTGCTGGATCAACGGCGTATCGGAAGCGGGGGCGGCGAGACAATGATCGCAGTACGCCACCATGTCGCGTTTGCCTCCGCCGGTGAATCCGATGGTGGTAATGCCGAGTTTTCGCGCCGCCTGCAGCGCCGCCAGGACATTGGGCGAGCGGCCAGAGGTGGAGATTGCAATAAAGGCGTCACCCGGCCGGCCCAACCCGCGGACCTGACGCTCGAAGGTGTGTTCGTATCCGTAGTCGTTGCCGATCGCGGTGAGCACCGACGTGTCGCTGGTGAGCGCGATCGCGGGAAGCGGATTGCGGTCGAAATTAAACCGCGACAGGAATTCGCCGGCAATATGCTGGGCGTCCGCGGCACTGCCGCCGTTGCCCGCAAGCATGAGCTTGCCGCCATTGCGGAAAGCCTGCGTCACGGTTTCGGCGATGGCGTAAATGGCGGCGCGCAGCTTCTCGTCGTCGGCCGCGCGATCAAGCGTTTCGCAGGATCGGCGAAAATGGGCCGCGACCATGTCGTCAGGCTCGCGCATGCAGTGGTTCCCTTACATCGGTTCGCGGCACTATAGAGCGCCGCGCGCATCTAGGCGAATATCAGGCCCGCAGCAAAGCAAGGGCCCGCCTAGTGGAGCGGATTTGACATTCGCTACCCACCTAGCCGCCACCTCGTGAAGCGAATGTCAAATCCAAAGCTCCACTAGGATCGATATTTGCTAGTGGTTCTTTAATTCTAACATTCGCATAAGTGCCAGCCGAACTGGGATGCGAATGTTAGAATCGGACCACTAGTAGGCCCCCGACTGAGCCAGAACATCCGGACCCAGCGTTCGCAAGCTGAATTGCAGCATGAAGCTGGAGTTCTGAACCGGCGTCGCCGTACCGTTGTACGCGTAGCCGGTGACGTAATTGAAGGCCACCATCAAGCAATCGTCGACATAGCCGATGCCAAGGCGCGTCTGGTTGAATTGGCGCGCGATAAGATCGTAGCCCGCCGATCCGGTCACCACCCAGTTGCTCGTCACTTTGAACGAGGCGCCAGCGAGGAAGCCTTCCCGTCGCGTCAGGAAGCCGAGTTCCGGTTGGGCCGCGTAATCGCCGTACAGAAAATTCAGACCCCAACGATCGAAATTGGCCCGCGTCTCCAACTCGAACCGTTCCATCGCGAACGTTTCCTCGTCGAAGCGTGCCCGAGCGAGGAACATGTAGGTCGAGTTCGGTTGATAAGAGATGCGGCCGACATAATCCGAAATGGGTTTGTCGAGACCGCTGTCGATGCCGGTATTGGTGATGTCGCCGACCGTGTAGGAGTTGAGGCCGTAGAGCTGATACGATTGCCCGAACAGCGCATTCACGGTCCCGGCGCCATTGAATTGGGCGGTGTACTGCAGGCCCGCGTTCAGGCGACCGCCGCCTTCGACGCGGTCCCAGCCTGAGAATTTATCCACGGAGAACAAATTGGTGTCGTCAAAGACCAGGCTCTGTGCGTCCTCGTTGGGAAATTTGCCGATATCGCTCTCATTCGGACGCAGGATGAGTTGAGCGATCGGCTCGATCGTCTGCGTGCCCCACGGTTCGACGTCGATGAGCGGATAGTGATATTCAAGGCCGGCGACCGGCATGACCCGGGCGAGTTCGTTGTCACCGGCCGCGATATAGTTCGACACGCCCGGCTGATTCTGGACATCAACCGAAGCGACATCGCCGCGCAACTGGAAGAAGGGCGTGATCATTTGCCCGTTGTCGGTCACGACGGTTCGCCGCCAGTCCACTTCCGCCGAGGCGCGCGTATAGACCCCCGGTATCCCGCGCAACAGGCAGTTGGACTTGTTGAGCAGTGCGGTGTCCGCCGTCTCCGCCACTCCGTTCGCGCAGATCGAGTCTTCGACCGCGGCTTCGCTGATCGGGTCGTAGCTTGCCTGTTCGCGCGACAGGCTGGTCAGATTGACCTTGTAGCTCAATTCGCCGCCCAACACCTGCTCCGGCAGCACTTTCGAATAGTCAAAAACCGGGGCGACAATCGGCAGCTGGCTTTGCTGGTCGAGCTCTGAATAGCCGGTGTAGTAGACCGCGCGCAGATCGAAGTAGCTGCGGTCGCCGCGGCCCGCCAAATAAAGCTGCGAGATACCTTCCGAGCTTTCGCTCGTGCCGGTGTGGAACGGATCGAGATTGGTTCCGTTGAAGCGGCCGAGGCCGTAGTCGGTGATGAACGTCGGATCAGTGATCAGAACGCCGGTCCATCCCCATACCCACTGTTTGGTGATGTCGAACTGGCCGGCCGTCAGGACGGTGCCGCGGAAGTCCCTGGTCTCGGATGAACCCGCCCCGTATTCGGAGGCGAAGAACCCGGGATCGAGCTGGTAAAGCCCGGCGGCTCTGATGCTGTATGAACCGTTCAGCAGCCTTTGATTCCATTCGGCCTCCAACATCGGGCCCTGTGCCGACATGAACCTCGGATAGAGGGTCAGGTCGTAGTCGGGCGCGAGATTGAAATAATAAGGGGTCTCGAGACTGACCCCGTACGCGCTGCTGGTCGAGAGCGTCGGATAGAGAAATCCGCTCTTGCGCTTCACCGTCGAGTCAGGGGACGACATGAACGGGAAATAGGCGACCGGCAGTCCAAAAAAATCGATAGTCGCGTCTTCGAAATAAATCATCTTCTCGTCATCATCGTGAATGATGCGCGCCGCCTTGACCTGCCACTCGGGCGGTTTTTTCGGATCGTCCTTGCACGGCTCGCAGGCGGTGTAGACGCCGTTTTGCAGCACCGTGTAATTGCCCTGGGAGCGGTCGGCGCGCATTGCCGCGTAACGGGTATCGTCCGGCGCCTCAAGCCGAAGGGAATCGACAAACCCGTCGCGATAATCGTCGGTGAGATTGATGACTTGTCCGTAAGTGATGCGGCCGTTCGCCTCGGTCAGCCTGGCGTTTCCTTGGGCGCGCAACCGCTTGTTTTTTTGGTCGTATACGACCTCATCCGCCTCGATGGTCGACCCGCCGTAGTAGATCTGCACATGACCGACGGCGGCGACGGAGTTGTTCGGGTAATCGTATTTGATCTCGTCCGCGCGCACGAGCATCGGCGTGTTGGCCGCCACCGGCGGTGTGCTCGGGACTTTCGGACGAGGGGGGAAGTGCAGTTCGTTGGGGACGCCGACCTGGCTAAACGCCGGCGCGTTCCACAGACCAAGGCTGGCTACTACGGCCGCAATCGTAAGAGCGCCGCATCGCCACCGCCGCCGAAGCTGACGGGTACCCCTTAGGTCCCCCACTAAGCGCGCTCCTAGCAATACAACGCAATAGCGCCGCCCGAGTGAACCCGGTCAGCACGGCAGGTCGATTGACGAGGCAGTATCCCCTTGCTCACGTCCTGTTCCCCAAAAATGGCTTTGCGAAGGCAAAGGCATTGAATGTAAACAGGAATTGGTCGCTGAATTTGTGAAAGAAATGGTTAAGCGCGGGGGATTGATCCGCCACTTTTGAATGACTTACGGCGTAAGGACTTGGGG
>JBAUYV010000161.1:0-34303 GCA_049584975.1 Xanthobacteraceae bacterium
GCACGAACCAATGCATTGTCAGCGGCGAGAAGGAAACGTTGACGATGAACGGGATAGTAAAGTGCGGGCGGTCGAAGATCAGGCCGTTCTCCCCGCCGGTGACCGCCGTCCAGGTGAAAATGATGACGTAAAAAATCTGGCTGAAGATCAGCGTTGTGATGGCAAAATAAATGTCGCGCAGGCGGGTGGAGAAGTAGGCGACGAACAGGGCCGCGCCGGCGGCGCCGGCCAGTCCGAACACAATCGCGAGCCATAGGTTGGGCGGGTTCACCAACAACAGCGCCGCCGCGGCGCCATACATACCCAGCCCAAAAAAAGCCGAATGACCGAACGAGATCATGCCCGTGTAGCCGATCAAAAGATCGGAAGACATCGCCAGCAGCCCCCAGATCAGAATCTCGGTGAGGAAGCCGGCCCAGAATCTGGGCAGGACCAGCGGCGCCACGATCAATAGCGCCATCACCGCGCAAAAGCCGATCCAGAAAACGGCGGCATGGCTCAGCCCGGTTTTGCCGATCGGCATTATCTTATCGAGCGGTGCGGTTGTCATTTCGGTGTCGGGACAAATAGGCCGGTGGGGCGAATCAGAAGCGTGAGAATCAGCACGACGAAGGAGACAATCACCGCATAGGATGGCTCCAGAGTGTCCCATACGACCGTGCCGTTGCTGATCATCGGAATGGGAATAATGGTCGCGTAGGCCTCAAGCAGGCTGACGAAGATCGCAGCGGCGATGGAGCCGCCGAGGTTGCCCATGCCGCCGACCACGACCACGATGAACGCCTTGAGCACCCAGCTGAGTCCCATCGTGTGACTGACACCGGTCAGCGGTGCGAACAGCACGCCGCTTGCCGCCGCCATCGCGGCGCCGAGTGCGAACACGCCGGTGTAGACCAACGGGACTGGGATACCCATCGCCTGGGCCATGACGCGGTCCTGCGTCGTAGCGCGGATCCAGATGCCGAATTTGCTGTATTTGAGGAACAGGTAGAGGCCGCCAATGATGGCGGCGGAAAGCACGGCGATCAGGATGCGGTACCAGGGATACTGCAGGTAGAACAGCGTGAACGAGTAGCTGATTGGTTCCTGTATCCGTCGCGCCACAGGCCCGAAATACCAGAGTGCGAAATTCTGCAGGATGAGCGAAATTCCGAAGGTCGCAAGGATCGTATTGAGTGGATCGCGCCCGATCAGCGGCCGCAACGTCACGACCTGGAGGATCGCGGCCAAAACCGCTACGACAAGCGCGGCCCCGATCAGCGCCAGCCAAAAGCTTCCGGTAGCCGCGAAGACAAGAACGCCGACGTAGGCGCCGAACATGAACAGTTCGCCGTGGGCGAAGTTCACCACGTCCATGATTCCGAAGATCAGCGTCAGGCCGGACGCGACCAGCGCCAGGATCATGCCGGTGACAATACCCGTGACGGTCTGGATGATGAAGGATTGAAAGAAGTGGACCGCCGAGTCCATCGTTCAGACTCCAAGATATTGCTTGATGACCGCGTCGTTGACGTCGATTTCCGACGCCGCGCATTGATGGCGCACGCTGCCCTTCTCCATGATGTAGACGCGCTGGCTTGCCGCCAGCGTCAGCGGCACGTTCTGCTCGACCAGGAGGATGGCGACACCCTCGTTGTGGAGCACGTCGATGATCTGGCGGATCTGCGACACCATGCGCGGCATCAGCCCTTCGGTCGGCTCATCAAGCAGGATGATCTTCGGCTCCAGCATCATGGCGCGCGCGATGGCAAGCATCTGCTGCTCGCCGCCCGACAGCGTCCCGCCGGCCTGGGTGCGCCGTTCCGCCAGGACGGGGAAATATGTGAACACTTTGTCGAGGAGCGTCTGCCGCCGCTCCTCGGTGACGCCGTCGCGGTCGAGTCCGGTACGCAGATTCTCCATGACTGTCAGCAGACGGAAGATGCGGCGGTCTTCCGGGACGTAACCGATGCCAAGCCGCGCGAGCTTGTGCGGCGGCAATCCGGTGATAGCCCTCCCGTCAAGGCGCACCGTGCCCTGACTGGGTTGGACTAGGCCCATGATGGTCTTCAACGTCGTTGACTTGCCGACACCGTTGCGCCCTAGCAACCCGACGACCTCGCCCGGCTCCACCGTGAGCGAGACGCCGTGCAGGATATGGCTCTTGCCGTAATAGGTGTGTACGTCGTCCACCAGGACGAGCGGTTTGGCGCTTTCGGCAGAGGCGCTCATGTCTTGAGATAGACCTCCAGCACCTTTGGATTCTGCTGAATTTCCTCAGGCGTCCCTTCTGCGAGGATCTCGCCGTAATGCAGCACGGTTATGCGGTCGCACAGCTGCATGACGACTTCCATGTCATGTTCGACGATTAGGATGGTGAGATTCTTGGCGATGTGGCGCACCAGCGCCATCGTCTCATTGGTTTCGACCTGACTCATGCCAGCGGTGGGTTCGTCGAGGCACAGCAGTCGCGGTTCGGTCGCAAGCGCGATGCCGATTTCGAGGTTGCGCTGCTCGCCATGCGAAAGATTGGAGGCCAATTCACCAGCCTTGCCGAGCAAACCTACTGACTGAAGTGCCGCTTCCGCCCTTTCATTGAGATCGGCGAATGAGCGATGGTGAGAGACCATGTTCCAGGCGTGCCGGCGCGATTGCGCGGCGATGCGTGCGTTTTCCAGCGTCGTCGCGTTGGGCAGGATGTTGGTGATCTGGTAGGAGCGCGCGACGCCCTTCTGCGAGATTGCGTTGGAGGGCAGCCCGGTAATCTCGTCGCCGTTGAAGATGATACGGCCACTGGTCGGCCGCAAAACGCCGGTCAGGCAATTGAAGAACGTGCTCTTGCCGGCGCCGTTGGGCCCGATAATGGCGCGCACCTCACCGGGCCACACGGCGAAATTGACGTTGGACAACGCCGCCAGCCCGCCGAAACGGACCGACAGCAGTTCGGTTTTGAGCAAAGGTTCCGACGCGGCTCCCCGGCCAACTACCGGGGAGCCGACGTCGATCGAGGCTTCCGCACGCACTTAGTCCGCACGCACTTAGGCAGTGAACGTGCAGGCCGGCGGGACGATGGTCTTGTCTTTCTCCACCGTCTCAAGAAGTTCGAACGTGCCGCCTTTGACCCTATAGAGGAACTCGCGCAGGAAGGCTTGGTGATCGGCCTTGCGCAGCGTCTTGTCGCCCTGCGGGAAGTCGGCCCCTTCCTTCATTTCGAGGCCTTCAAGCGCTTCGATCAGCTTCGGCGTGTCGGCGCGGCTGTCGAACTTTGACATTTCCATGCCGACCTTGAGCGCGTTCATGGCCTCGTAGTTCGACTGCACATAGCGGTCGGGCAGCGGGCCTGACGGATCGACCTTCGCAAGCCGCTTTTTGGCCTCGTCGAAGAACGCGTGCAGGTAAGGCGTATTCAGCGGGCCCTCAAAGATCGGAATGTAACGGTTGATGGCGACGAAGCCGTCAATCTTGTTGCCGAGCGCGGGCAGGTTGACCGACTCGCAAATGGCGCCATCGCCGGCCCATTTGTACTTCTTGGTGAGGCCGAGGTCGTAGGCCTGATTGCCGATGGTCACGCCATCCTTGCCGAAGAAGATGCCGAACAACCCGTCGAAATCGCCGGAAATTTTCGTTAGGAACGGCGTCATGTCGGGGGTGCCGAGCGGAATGCCGGTGGTGCCGACCACCTCTCCGCCGTTCTTTTTGATCTCGGCGGCGTAGGCATCGCGGGTCGACTGTCCCCAGGAATAATCGGCGTAGACGATGTGCCACTTCTTGCCCATCTTGGCGAGCATCGGCCCGAAGGCGACTGCCTGCGCCGGCGCGTAGTCGTGGACACGGAAGCTCACGCGGTTGCACTTGCTGGTGGTCAGCGTGGTGTCGAGGCACACACTGATCATGTTGACGATCTTGGCCTGCTCCCAGACCGGCATGCAGGCGAGACAGATGTTGGACAGGAAGCCGCCGACATGGGCGTCGATGTTGTCCTCCTGCGCCATCTTCTCGGTCTTCTGCCGTCCGATGGCCGGCGAACTGCCATCATCCACGATGTCCAGCTCGACCGGACGGCCGCTGATGCCGCCGTTGGCATTGATACGGTCGGCTGCCATCTGCAGTCCGACCACAGCGGTCTTGCCGCCGTCGGCGCCGGGGCCCGAGAGGGGCTGCTCGGAACCGATCTTGTAAGGCTTGGCAGCGCCGAACGCGGCGCGCCACGGGGCCGGCAGCAGCATCATGGCGCCGATCGCGCCGCCGCCCCAGCCGACGACGCGCCGGCGGGTGACTTTGCCGCGGTACCAGATGTCTTCTGCCCATTTCTCTTCTTTCCACTTTTCAGTCATCGCGAGTCTCCCTCTGGATTTCCATGCGCATTGGAAAGGTCAAGTCCGCACGAATTAACAGCGGCCGGTTGCTGGGCCCTAGCGGGCTCTTGGCGAGCAACGGATGGGTTAGCAAACGCGATCTTGATGTGAGTTTCAACCAAATTCGCATAGCCGGTCCCCGTGCGGCGCTGTACTCGCGCGCGTAAGATCGTCGCGCCGGCCGTATTTTTCGGCCGGCCGGCGATGATAAAGTGGGCATGAGGCTTTGCGCCAGGATCGATGGGAGCACGGGATGGCAACGGCGACTGTACGACGAGAGGGCCCTCAAGATCAGCCACCCTTGCCTCAGACCGGGCTTGCGGCGCGCCAGGCGATTCGCCGTGGCGACCATGCCGGACCGACCTCGGGGCTGGCGCCCGGATTCGTGCAGGCCAATCTGGCGATCCTGCTGAAGGACCTGGCCGAGGATTTTTTGCGCTTTTGCCAACTCAATCCCAAGCCGTGTCCGCTCATTGGCGTGTCAGCGCCGGGCGATTGGCGCGTGCCCGCGTTGGCTGAGGACCTCGATATCCGCACCGACCTGCCGCGCTACCGGGTTTGGCGCAACGGCTCCCTCGTCGACGAGCCGCAGAACTTGATGCGCTGGTGGCGCGACGATCTGGTCACCTTTGCCATCGGGTGCTCGTTCTCCTTCGAGCAGGCGCTGATCGAAAACGGCATCGAACTTCGCCATTTTACCTGCAATTGCACGGTGCCGATGTACCGCACATCGATTGAAACGACGCCGGCCGGCCCGCTCCATGGACCGCTTGTGGTTTCCATGCGGCCGATGAAGCCGGCCGACGCCATTCGCGCTGTTCAGGTCACTACACGCTTCCCGTCGGTGCACGGCGCGCCGGTGCATCTCGGCAAACCGGAGATGATCGGGATCAAAGACATCGCCAAACCCGATTGGGGCGACGCCGTGCCGATCCACGACGACGAGATCCCGGTCTTCTGGGCCTGCGGGGTCACCCCGCAATCGGTGATCGCGACGGTGCGGCCCGAATTCTGCATCACCCATTATCCCGGCGCGATGCTGGTGACCGACCGGCGCAACACCGAATTTGCAATCATGTAAGCGAATAGCGAATAGTGAGTGGCGAATGGCGGGATAACTGCATTCGCCATTCATTACTCGCTATTGGCGGAACACTGCATGCTCATAGACTTCCAGCAACACTACACACCGCCCGAGCTGCTCAAAGGCGATACCGGCAAGGTTACGGTCGACGTCGATCGTGACGGCAATCCCCATTATCTGCTCAATCCGCTCTTGGCCGATCTCGCGGCCCATATCCGCATAATGGACAAAGCCGGCATCGATGCTGGCGTGCTTTCCTGCGGGTCGGGCTTTGATCAGCCGGATCTGGCGATCTGCCGTACGATCAACGATCGTATGCGCCAGGCCGAGAAGGAACATCCCGGCCGGTTCATCGGTTTGGCGCATGTGCCGGCGCTCAAGGGCGCCGCAGCCGCTGCCGAGTTGAAGCGTTGCGCCGTCGAACTGGGCTTTCCCGGCGTGGTCATTGCCTCCGAACTTCAGGATCAGCCACTCGACAGCGAGGCCTTAAAGCCCTTTTGGAAAGCCTGCGCCGATCTCGATCTGTACGTCTTCATTCATCCGCTGCCGCGCGTCATCCGCTGGAGCCGCATGGATGCCGACGATCTCGGCCGCATGCTCGGTTGGGAATTCTCACTGATGACGGCGGCGGTGCGCCTCATCAATTCCGGGCTGCTCGATGAGCTCCCTGGCTTGCGCATCCAGTTCTCGCATTTCGCCGGCGGCATCGGCCGTTATCTGGGCCGCATCCGCGGCTTCCAGCAACGCGATAAATGGGCCACCGCCGCGATCCCGCGCCACGGCCGGCGGCCCGCAAAGGCATTTGACCACTATCTCGATCAGCGGCTGTTTTACGACATCGCCGGCTGGGCCGGTCCTGATCATGCGGCCGAATGGGGCGCCGATTGGGTGAAGTTCGGCCTACAGGAACTTGCGTTTTCTCAACTCGTCTTTGCCACCGACTATCCGCAGGCCGTGCGCGATGCCGGGGAGGTCGCCGCCTACGTCGAGGCGGTGCGCGCGCTCGGGGCCAATGGCCGCGCGTTGGCCGATGGCGCCAACGCCGAGAAGCTCATCCGCGATCTTGGCCGGCGGCTTTCGGGGCAGCGGCAGAAGCCCGCGCCGGTGCGCGCATGAACGACAAACCTGCAGCAACGCCGGCCAACGCGTTCGACCCAGCCCGCGCCGATTGGGAAATCATCTCCAGCAACACGGCTTTTGGCGATTTGGTCGGGCCCATCTGGAGACGAAAGGATGGCGAGCGGCTTCGCTTTGGCTTTATCGTTGCGCCAAAGCATCTCAACCGCGCCGGAAACCTGCACGGCGGCATGCTGATGACGCTTGCCGATAACGCCATGGCAATCGCGGCGCGCGAGGCGACCGGCGCCAAACGTCACGCCACGATCGAGCTGAATATCCAGTTTATCGGCGCGGTCCGCCTTGGCGAATTCGTCGAAGCGCATCCCGAGGTCGCGCGCGCGACACGCTCGCTCGTGTTCATGCAGGCCAAGATGTTCGTCGGCACGCGCTTGGTCGCAACAACGAACGGGATTTGGAAAATTCTTGATGAGGCCTAGCGGGCCTTTACCGACTCGTTCGTCGCCGAAGGCCTACTTGTCGTAACTGATGCCAAGCTGCTTGTGCGCGCTCTCATAGTCCGTCATGCACTGAAGATAGGCAGGCGAGCCCTTCTTGTACCCAAAGGATTGGCACCTGGTGTCGTCAATCGCGGTCTCTGCCGCGACCGCGTCCGCCTGCGCGACCTTGTCTTGCTTCTTTTCTTCGTCGACTTGCTTGCTGAGGCTGCTGCAGCCTGTCAGCAACACGAGCCCCAAAACCAGAGCTTGACGGTACGCCATACATCCCCCTCAAGATCGCGACTGAGAAGTCCCCGGGCTTCTTCGGTACCCCGAATTGTTCGGCATAATGATTAATTTTGGATCGACGTATTAGGCCGGGACGGCAATCCCCCACAAGAGAGACTCAAGCCCGGAAACGCGCCAAAGTACCACCCTTCATCACCGAGCCGGGCAGGGGATGGCCGACGACGTCCTCGGCCAGCAGCGCGCATTCGATCATGGCATCGAGATCGATGCCTGTCTCGATGCCCATTTCGTGGCATAAGAATACGAGGTCCTCGGTGCTCACGTTGCCGGCGGCCCCGGTGTGGCCGGCAAACGGGCAGCCGCCAAGCCCGGCCACGGACGAGTCAAAGTGCGTCACGCCCATTTCGAGGCCGGCGAAAGCATTGGCGATCGCCATGCCGCGGGTGTCGTGCAGGTGCAGCGCGATGTCGAGATCGGGCCAGCGCTCGCGCAGCGCGCCGACGACGCGCTTGATGGATAGCGGCGTCGCCCACGCCATCGTGTCGGCAAGCGTCACGTAGCTGAGGGTGACGCCATGCTCCTTCGCCACGTCGAGGATTTGGCCGACCAGCGCAACCACCCGCGCGGCCGGCACATCGCCTTCGAAGTTGCAGCCAAAGGCGGCCATGATGCTGCCGCGCTCCACCGGAATGCCGCTTGCCTTGTACATCTCGACGATGGCGTGCTGGCCGGCGAGCTGCTGCTCCGCCGTGCGGTTCTGATTACGCTTCAAAAACTTTTCCGAGGTGCAGAGCTGAATCGTGCCGGTGTTGGTGAGCCGCTCGTGCTTGAGGGCGCGCTCAAAGCCTTTTTCGTTGAGCCAGAGCGCGGTAAAGGCGACCCCTGCCTGCGGGGCGATGCTGTCCACGACCTCATCGGCGTCCGCCATGCCCGGCACGTTCTTCGGATTGACGAATGACACGATCTGGATGTGATCGAGCCCTGTCTGTGACAGCGCATCGATCAGCGCGACTTTTCGTTCGGTGCGAATGGCGCCTTTCTCGAATTGAAATCCCTCGCGCGGGCCTTCCTCGCTGATATGGATGGATGCGGGTAAATCGCTCATGGGTTTGTTTCCAGCTTAGCGGGCGGCGTGCGCGGCGACGATCCCGCGCTTGCGCAACGCCTCGATCTCGGATGGCTTCAGGCCGAGCTCGGCCAGGATTTCACCGGTGTGCTCGCCAATTGCCGGTGGTTGCCGGGAGAGCCCGAGATCGTGCGCGCCGATCTCGATCGGCAGGCGCGGAAGCTTGGCGGAGATATCGCGGGTAAAGTCGATCTCGAGCATGCGGCCGCCGGCGTTGAGCTGCGGATCGTCGAACAGGTCGCCGGGCTTGGCAACCGGCGCAAACGGAATATCGAGGCGGTCGAAGATTTCGGCAAGCTCCATGCGCGTATGTTGCACGACAATTGCGGCGACCACCGGCAGCAGCGTCGGGCGCTCGCACACCCGGTCCTCGTTGAACTTGTAGGCGGGGTTTTGCAGCAAATCGTCCCGGCCAAAATGCTCGCAGAAGCGATGCCATTGGCTGTCGCTCGTGATCCCGACGAAAATCTGCTCGCCGTCTGCGGCGGCGAACGGCTCGTAAATCCCCCAGGCGCCTTCGCGCGCCGGCATGGGCGGTGGCGCCCGGCCTGTGATCGCCTCCCCGGCTAGATGTTGCGCCATCAAGAACGCCGTCGATTCGAACAAAGCGGACTTGAGAAACTGGCCCTGTCCGGTTTGATCGCGCTCGCGCAACGCCGCCTGGATGGCGATGACCGCAAACGCGCCGCCCATGATGTCGACGATGGAGGTGCCCGCGCGTAGCGGCTGCCCGGGCGGACCGGTCATATAGGCAAGCCCGGCCATGAATTGCACGACTTCGTCGAGGGCCGGGCGATGCTCGTAGGGGCCGCTGAGGAAGCCTTTGAGCGCGCAGTACACAATCCGCCGATTGGTCTTGGCAAAATCGGCATAGCCGCAACCGAGCCGGTCCATGGTGCCGGGCGCGTAATTCTCGATCGCCACGTCGGCTGTGGCCACGAGACGGTGCAGCAGCGCACGGCCTTCCTCGGCCTTGAGATCGAGGGCGAGGCTGCGCTTGTTGCGATTGAACGTGCCGAAGAAGCCGGCGGCAAAACCGGGGAGCCGCCGTGTCGTATCGCCGCCGACCGGTTCGACTTTGATCACGTCGGCGCCGAGATCGGCGAGGATGAGGCCGGCGCTTGGGCCCATGATGGCGTGGCAGAATTCGAGCACGCGGATGCCGGCAAGGGGCAGCTCGCCACTGGCAGATATTCCCGGATCGGCATTCATGCTCGCAATTTAAGCCGTCATGGCTGGGCTTGTCCCGGCCATCCACGTCTTTAATCTCGGCCGCCCAAAGACGTGGATGCCCGGCACGGGCCGGGTATGACGGGGGAGCGAGCCATGAAAAAATCATTTGTACGCGGCGAACGCGCGGAGAAGCGTGCTTATTCGCCGGTCGTGATCACCGAAGGGGCGGCCAAGACCCTCTGGCTCGCCGGCCACACCGGCGCGGTGGGCGATGCCGGAAAGTCGCTCGCCGGCGATTTCGATGCTCAATGCCGCCAGACGTTCCGCAACATCGAGAAGACGCTGGCCCAAGCCGGCGCCAAGCTTGCCGACCTGGTCACCATGACGGTGTTCCTGATTGACGCACGCCACACCACGCGGATGACGGAATTGCGCGTTGAGATTTTCGGCAAGGACTTTCCGGCAAGCGCCGCGATCACGGTCGCCGGCTTTGCGCAACCGGAGATGATGATCGAGATTCAATGCGTGGCTGTGATTGCGGTGTGATGACTGCTGGTCTGCGCCGAGCGCGACATGGATGGACATGCTGGCGGTGAGCGGACAGAATCACAACGCAAAGGCGCGGCCCGCAGCGCGGGTGAGAGCTTGAAAAAACAACGCGCCGAGAAGGGGCAACATGCCGGGAAGGGCCAGTATGAAGTTTTCACGAAGAAGCATTCACAGGATGGCGCTGGGAGCTGCCGCGCTTCCATTTGTTACAGCGCTGGCCTGGGGCGATACCTATCCGACGCGCCCCATCCGTTTGATCGTCGGCTTTCCGGCGGGCAGCGGGCCGGACATTGTCGGGCGGATCGTCGGTCAAACGCTCGGGGAGAAACTCGGCCAATCCGTGGTGGTCGAGAATCGGCCGGGCGCCGGCAGCAATCTGGCGACGGCCGATGTGGCGCATGCGCCGCCGGACGGCTACATGCTGATGCTGTTGACCACTGCCAACGTCATCAACGCCACTCTGTATCAGAACCTCAACTACGATCTGCTGCGTGATATTGCGCCGGTTGCCAGCATCGACAATGAGCCGTTTGTCTTCGAAGTGACCCCATCATTTCCGGCAAAGACGCTGCCGGAGTTCATCGCTTACGCGAAAGCTAATCCAGGCAAGGTCACCATGGCGTCCGCCGGCATCGGCAGCGCGCCGCATATCTTCGGTGAGATGTTTCAAAGAATGGCGGGGATTCAGCTTGCTCACGTGCCCTATCGCGGCAATCCGATGCCCGACGTCATCAGCGGTCAGGTCGATTGCTTTATCGGCCCTGTGCAGTCGGCGCTCGAATTTGTCCGGACCGGCAAGTTACGCGCGCTCGGGCTGACGACGGCGCAGAAATTCGAGGGCTTGCCGGACGTGCCGCCGATCGCCGACGTCTTGCCTGGCTATGAAGCCAGCGGCTGGCTCGGCATCGGCGCGCCAAAGGGTACGCCGGCCGACGTCATCGCGCGCCTTAACACGGCAGTCAACGAGACGATCGTGGATCCTGCTGTCAAATCGCGCCTCAACAGCCTGGGCGACACAGTGGCTCCGAAAACGAGTGCCGACTTTGGCCTGCTGATGAAGAGCGACGTCGAGAAGTGGGCCAAGGTCATTCAGGCCGCGAACATCAAGCTCGAGCAGTAGCGGCTTAAGCCCTCATGCCCCCTTTGCTCGCGCCCCATGGATCGCGCGCCACAGCACTTCGGGCGTCGCCGGCATTTCGACGTGCTTGATGCCGAGCACCGAGAGGGCGTCTACCAGCGCATTGGCCACCGCCGGCATGGCGCCGACGCAACCGGCTTCGCCGGCGCCTTTGACGCCGAGCGGGTTGGTCTTGGTCGGCACCGGGTTGCTCTCGACATGGAAGCCGGTCATGTCGCCCGCGCGCGGCATGGCATAGTCCATGAACGATCCGGTGAGAATTTGGCCCTGCTCGTCGAATTTGATGTCTTCCATCAAAATCTGACCGATGCCCATGGCGATCCCGCCATCGACCTGACCGTGCAGCAGCAACGGATTGATCACCGTGCCCACGTCATCCACGACGCTGTAATCTAAGATCTCGACTTCGCCGGTCTCCTCGTCGATCTCCAGCTCGCAGACGTGGCAGCCGTTCGGATAACTCGCCACCTTGCCCTGATAGATCGCCGTCGAGATGAGGCCGACCTCCATCCCTTCTGGCAAATTCTTGGGATCGAGCGAGGCTTTGGCAACCTCCTTGATCGTCAGGGTTTGATTGGTCTTCTGGCTCGAGAAAATGCCGTCGGCAAAGTTGACGTCGGCAGTGTCGACTTTGAGCATCTTCGCCACGATGGCCTTGGCCTTGGTCTCGATCTTCTCGGCCGCCAGCGTGAAGGCTGAGCCTGAAAACGCGGCCGAACGCGACCCTCCGGTGCCTTCGGCAAAGAACACCTGATCGGTATCGCCTTGGATGTAGGTGACCTCGTTCGGATCGAGGCCGAGCCGGTCGCATACGATCTGCTTGAATGCCGTCTCGTGGCCCTGGCCCTGGTTGATGCTGCCGGAAAAGATCGACACTGAGCCGGTGCGGTCAAACCTGATTTCGGCGCCTTCAAGGCCCGCGGCGGCTGAGCGCTCGATGGTGTTGGAGAACCCGAGCCCGCGCAGCTTGCCACGCTGGCGCGATTCATTGCGCCGTGCCTCGAAACCGCGCTTGTCCGCGGCATCGAGCGCGAGATCCATGTTTTTTTCGAACTCGCCGCAATCGTACGTGAAGGTCACGCTGGTTTTGAACGGCATGGCGCTTGACGCGATGGTGTTGCGGCGCCTCAGTTCGGCCGGGTCGATTCCGGTCTGGTCGGCCGCAAGATCGACCATGCGCTCGATCACGTAGGCGGCTTCAGGCCGGCCATTGCCGCGATACGGCCGCACCGGCTGGGTGTGGGTGAACACGGCGCTGACGTCAACGTGGGAGGCTGGCGTGCGGTAGACGCCAGCCAGCGTGCCAAGGTTGCCGGTGAAGGCCGGCATGCCGACCTGCAGATAGGCGCCGATGGCGGCGATGATCTTGGCGCGGAAACCGAGGAAGTTGCCGTCCTTGTCGAGCGCGAGTTCCGCGTCCGTGACATTGTCGCGCGCCTGCGCGTCGCACAGGAATGACTCCGAGCGCGTCGCTACCCACTTGACTGGACGCCCGATCACCTTGGCGCCAAGTAACACCAGCGCGACTTCATTGTAGACGGCGGATTTCATGCCGAAACTGCCGCCGATGTCGCCGCAGACGACGCGAATCTTGTTGTCGGGCACTTTCAGGACGTATTGCGACAGTTCGGTCTGAAACACGTGCGTGCGCTGCAAGGTCGTGTAGATGGTGTAGCGGCCTTCGATTGGTTCAAACAGGCCGATGCAACCGCGCGGCTCCATGGTCGCCGCCGTCACCCGGTTGATCACGAAATGATGCTTGACGATATGCGCGGCTTGCGCGAAGGCGGCGTCGGTCGCCTCCTTGCTGCCCTCAATCTGGTTGAAGCCAACGTTGTTCGGGCAATCGTCCCAAACCAGAGGCACGCCCGGCTTGACGGCGTCGCCGGTCGAGACGACCGCCGGCAACGCCTCGTAGTCGACCTCGATCATTTCGGCGGCATCGACCGCCTGGTAGTAGGTCTCGGCGACGACGAAGGCGACATAGTCGCCGATCATTCGTACGCGATCCTCAACCAGAGCCGGATAGCGCGGCCGATACCCGGGCACGCCGTCGCGGCGCTTGAGTCCGCCGGGAACGGGCAGATCGCCGAAGCCTGCTGCCTTGTAATCCGTCCCCGTCAGCACCGCGAGCACGCCCGGCGCGGCCTTTGCCTTCGTGGTGTCGATCGAGCGGATGCGCGCGTGGGCGTGCGGCGAGCGCAGCACGTAGCCATGAGCCATGCCCGGAAACACCATATCGGCGACGTAGCGACCGCCTCCTTTGACGAGCCTTGGATCCTCGAATCGTGGAACCGGTTGGCCTATTGCGAATTGGCCCATGACATTCCTCGCATTCCGCCCCTCCCTGCCGTTCCCCGCATATTGGGGGCAGGAAGGGGGCGCCAATCCACACTCCTGTGGTGGCTGATTTCGACAGTCGCGTCCGGCAGATCGCCGGCCATAGGGAGACGGCGGCTCAAGGTCTTACATCGACTTGCGAAACCCTTCAATTGGGCTTGCGGGAACGCTATGTTGCTTGAGCACAGCTACGTGTGAATCCGATGCCGGAGACATTCGAATCCGCCCTGCAGGTCCGTGTCGACCAAATGGCCGACGCCTGCACTCGTTGCGGTAAGTGTGTCGAGGTCTGCCCGGCGACGGAGCCGGCTGGCCTCACGGCCGAGCAGCGGGAAAATCCGGTTCGCGTCATCGAAGGCGTGATCGATATCCTGCGCCACGGCGAGGGCAATGACGCGGCGCGCAAATGGGCGAGCGGCTGCCTGCTCTCCGGCGAATGCATCAAGGCCTGCGACTACGGGGTCAATCCCCGCTTCCTGCTCCACATGGCGCGGGTCGCCATGGCGCGCACCAAGTATGACGCGAGCGCCCAGCGCCGCGGCGGGGTCGAAGACTTTCGCAAAGTGGCGCGCGACGTGAACCACATTGCGCGCCTGCAACTCGACGATGAGCTGCTGCAACGGCTGGGCCAAGCTGCCAAGCGGCCCGCTGCGGATGGCGAAGACGCGCTACCGGACTTTGTGTTTTACACCGGCTGCAATGTGCTCAAGACGCCGCACATCGCGCTCCTTGCCCTCGACATCATGGATGCGCTCGGCGTCCGTTATGAAGTGATGGGCGGCCCGACCCATTGCTGCGGCGTGGTTCAGATGCGCACCGGTGATGTCGCGACCTCCGGGAGGATGGGCGAAAACTCGATCGACAAGCTGGCGCAGAGCAAGACGAAGCAGGTCGTGTCGTGGTGTCCGTCGTGCCAAGTACAGTTTTCCGAGACGACGCTGCCCACGCTGGAGAAGATGCGCGGCGCTAAACCGTTTGAGATGACGCCGTTCACGATCTTCCTACACAAGAACCTCGACCGGCTGCGCCCGATGCTGCGCGAGCGCGTGCCGATGCGGATCGCGCTGCATCGTCATCCCGGCATCAATGGCGTGGTCGAAGCCGCCGAGGACATTCTGCGCGCCGTGCCGGGTATAACGATCGTCGATCTGCATCAGCCGGCTGTCGGTCTTCAGAGCAACAACCTGAAAGTGCTGCCGAACTATCGCCGCGAGCTGGATCGGGCGGAGCTGATAGCGGCGGAAGCGGCCGGCGTCGACGCGCTGGTCGCGGTCTACCATTCCGATCACCGCGCCTTGTGTGCCCATGAGCGCGACTGGCCGTTCCGGATCTTGAACATTTACGAAATCGTCGGCGCCAGCATGGGGCTGCACCACGACGATCAGTTCAAGCGTCTCAAAATGATGCAGGACGCCGACGCCATTCTCGCCGATTGCCGCGACCTAGTGAGCCAGCACGGCCTTGACCCGGAGACGACGCGGCTCGCGATCCGGGCGATGCTCGCCGAGCAGCCGTTGCCATTACGCGGCCTTTGATCCTGTTTCATCAAATTGATCTGTTGTCGGCGCGAAATCATTAACCTGTGCCCGATTGCCTGGGATCGGAGCGCGAACTTGTCGCGCCTTTTAGCCTTTGCCTTACGCAATATTAGGCGCTTCCGCGCGACAACATGCGGGCGGAGAGGTCTCAGTCATGCATAGCGCCGAACACGTTCACCTGCTGGAGCGTCTTTCAGCCCACGAACGTTCTTTCCTGCAGCAGAGCAACGTACTTGCTGCACTGGCATCGCCGACGCTCGGTCGTGTGATCACGGTAAGCGGTTCGCAGGTGACCGCGCAATTTACCAGCGCAGTGCCGGGCGGCGACATCGACGTTACGGTCGGATCGCTTGTCGGCGTCAGAAATGGCGAATCGCTCGCCATGGGGACGCTCAGCGACATCGCGCTGGAACGCATGCAGAGCGACGATGGCTTCACAAGCGCAGTGGGGCGTATCGATTTGCTCGGAGAGATTGTTACGGAAAAGTCCGGCGAAAGGCGCTTTCAAAATGGAATAAGGGCCTATCCGAAAATCGGCAATGCCATTGTTGCGGTCGCTGACGATGATCTGGAGATCATCTTTGGCCTCTCTCATCCGCACTCGGTCAAAGTTGGAGTGTTGCAGCAGAACAGCGCGGTGGCCGCGACTGTGAACGTCGACGAAATGGTGCGCAAGCACTTCGCCATCGTGGGCAGCACCGGTTCGGGAAAGTCCACCGGCACCGCGCTTGTTCTGCGCAAGGCCATGGAAGTGCGCAGCGATCTGCGCGTGCTGCTCATCGATGCGCATAACGAATATGGCGAATGCTTCGATGATCGGGCCGTTGTATTCGGGCCTGAGAATCTGAAATTGCCGTTCTGGCTTCTGAACTTCGACGAGATCGTGCAAATCATTTTCGGCACGCGCGGCCGGGCCGACCTCGAGACCGGCTTGCTCGCGGAACTTATTCCCCTGGCAAAGACCGAGTATGCGCGGACGCGGCAAACGCTCCGCTCGAGCTACAAGGTGGCGCAATCGGACGGCGGGCGATTCACGGTCGATACGCCGGCGCCGTATCTGTTCGAAGACGTTATCGCGGCAGCCGAGAACCGCATGGGCAAGCTGGAAAACGGCGACCTTGCGGTTCGTTACCAGCGGCTGCTGATGCGCATCAATGCCGCCCGCAAGAATCCCCGCTACGCGTTCATCTTCGATGATGGCGCTGAGCCGAGCGACACGATGGTCGACGTCCTGTGCGACGTTCTTCGGGTGAAGGACGACGCGCGGCCGATGGCCATCGTTCAACTGGCTGGATTCCCATCCGAGACCATGGAGGTGATCGTCTCGGTCCTGTTCCGGATGGCGTTTGAATTCGGCCTCTGGAGCAATGCTTTGAGTCCGATACTGATCGTGTGCGAGGAAGCGCACAATTACGCCCATGCCGACCGCTCAATTGGTTTCGCCCCGGCGCGCGAGGGGCTTTCGCGAATTGCCAAGGAAGGCCGCAAGCATGGGGTTTTTCTTGGGCTGGTGACCCAGCGTCCGCATTTGCTCGATCCCACGCTGGTCTCACAGTGCAGTACCGTGTTCGCCATGCGGTTAGGGCATGAAGACGACCAGAAGATCGTCCGCTCCGCGGTCTCTGACGCGGCGGGGCGGCTGCTGGCGTTCCTGCCTTCGCTTGGCACACGCGAGGCCTTGGTCATCGGCGCCGGAGTGCCGACGGTCACGCGACTGCGATTCGACGAGCTTCCGCCCCATTGCATCCCGAAGAGTCAGGCGGTTTGGGGCCGCGTCCTCGATCCCGCTGAAAGAATCGATGAGCAATTGATTGGATCGATCGTCGGGCGCTGGCGCGGCGCTGCTCCCACCAGCAAGCCATTGGTGACGGCGCCGCCGCTTGCCGAGGCAAAGCCGCATGTCGCCGAAACGATGCTTTGGTCGGCGCCGTCCTATCGCGAGTAGCTTCGCGCGATCTGCAATAGCACAGCGGCCGCCGGCACCTACGGGAGCGTGACCATTCCGCTCCAGAATTGCCGCCGGTCGCCGGCATCGACGTCGTATTTGCGCGCGAGTTCAAGCCGGCCCTCGCGGCCGATACGGAAAACCGTGAGACCCGCGGTGAGCGTGCCGATGCTGTTTCCCTCCCGCACCGGTAATGGCATGATGCTCGCCGCAATCAGGATGCGTCCGCTGGGGTCGATGCCGAACGTGCGCAATTGAATGCCGCGGCCATCGATATTTTGTATCAGCTTTGGTTCGCCGGTCGTCTGATCAATGGAGAACGCCGCCACACTGTTTTCGCCGCCGGCGAAAATCTTCGTCCCCTGAAAGTCCGTGACCGCCGAGGCGCGATTGGTCAGGTAGACGAATTGGCCGTTCGGATGGACGTGGATGGTGCCTGCGCCCTGGCGCGCCTTCGTGGTCGGGTCCGACAGCGTCTCCTTGACGAACATCGGGTCACGATCGAGGCCGCTGGCTTCGTTGAGCCTATAGACGTAGAGCTTGTTCTGCCGCTCGATCGAGACGAAGACCCAAGGCTTTGTCGGGTGAAAGTCGAGGTGGCGCGGTCCGAAGCCGAGGCCATTGCCGGGCGCGATCGAAGCGAGATTGGTCAGTACGCCATTATCGAAGGCGAAGGTCTTGATCGCGCCGGGATCTTCAGCCTTGTCCGGCCGGGCGTCGTTGCCGCGCGTCACCAGCAATACGTTGCGGTTCGACGGCGTGGTGAGGACCTGATGCGCGTAGATGCCGGTGTCGAGTTTTTGCGGTTGCGCGACCGGTGCACCGATCGTGCCGTCGGCGTTGAGCCGATGGACGGTGATGTTGCTCGGGTCGTTATAGGCGGTGAGCAGATACTCGCCCTTGGCATCGACACTCGTATGGATCGGACGTGAAGGCAGCGACGCCGCAGCGTCGAGCACGCGAAGCGTGCCGGCGGATGGATCGATGGACAGCGCGTTCGCATAGTGTCTGTCGCCGGCGACTCCTGGCCCACCATTGCTTGAAACCACGTAGAGATAGCGTCGCGAGGGGTGCGGCCAGGCGTATTGGATGTTGGCCGGCAGCGTTACCGATGTGCGCCTGCCAAGTGCCGCGCCCTCGACATCCAGATCAAGCAGGGTGAGTTCGGACCCAAGGCTCGCGTAGTAAACCGTCTTGGCCATGGCGTATCACCGTTTGGACACGTGGTTCGGCGCCTTCGGCGGCTTCGCCGAAGGCGCTGCACAGTTCCCATACCGTTGGTCCACGCCCCGACGCCACCGGGAAGTCGCTGTTTCCCCAAAAAGTCAGGGACACACGGACGCGGTGGCGCGTCCGGCGCTCAAGACGTGTTGGAGATCAGAGGCCAGTCAGGATCGGGCTTGATCCTGGATCCTGGTGATCAGGGCATCGATGCGGGCGATCGAGCGGAAGTTCGTCGGCCGCATATCGCGCTCGGGAATTGTCAATCCGAACTCGGATTCGACGGCGAGCATGAGGTTGACCAAATCGAGTGACGACAATCCGCTCTCGCTGAGATCGTCGTCGTAACCAGCGGGTCGTTCGATCGACCGTTTGGCAAGCATCGTGCGGACAAGCATAGCCACACGTTCGGTCGGACCAGAGCGATCAAGCACAACAAGCCTCCCAATGAACTCCACGCGTCGTGGAAAACCTATGTTCACCGGCCATCATGTCATTAACGGAAAATAAGCCAAATACCAACGTTTGTCGGGTGTTCTGTTTTCCATTGTTAACGTTTACCGCAAAGAACAAAGCTAATTCCGAGTAAATAACACGCCCGGCCGCTGTTTTTGATGTAACTCTGACGGCCACGCATGGCTTGAGGCTCACCTTTCGAAGAACGAGAAGGCTGTCCCATCGGGGACGGCAAACCCATGAACATTAGAACCACCGCAAACGAGAACGGCCATCAGGAGCTTCGCATCGTCGAAGCGGCGGGTGCCCGCCCTCTGAATGCGGGCGCTGGGCAGGCTGCCGGTCCTGGTGATTTGCACAGCCGTGTCGACAAGGTCGTCGCCGCAGCGTCAGCCCATGCGGCCGCGGTCGATCGCGAATCCCGGTTCCCGCAGGAGGCGTTCGACGCGGCACGCGCGGAGCACCTCCTGGGTTTTGCAGTACCCCGCGAGCTGGGCGGGGAAGGCATCGGCGTCGCCGATGTCGCGGACGTTTGCTACCGGCTTGGCCAGGCATGCGCATCGACGGCGCTGATCTACGCCATGCACCAGACCAAGGTCGCGTCCATTGTCCGTCACGGGCTGGGCAGCCCCTGGCATCGGCAATTGCTGCGGCGGCTCTGCACCGAGCAGCTGTTGCTCGCCTCCTCGACCACGGAGGGACAGGCCGGCGGCGACTTGCGCAATAGCGCCGCGGCCATCGAAGGCGAGGCGTTGATTACGCTGGAGCGCCAAGCGACGGTGATATCTTACGGCGCCGCGGCCGACGGCATCGTGACGACGGCGCGGCGTACGGCGGACGCCGCAAGCTCGGACCAGGTGCTCGTCACCTTCCTGAAAAGCGATTACACGCTCGAGCCGCTGAGCGGCTGGGACGCCTTCGGCATGCGCGGCACCTGCAGCTCTGGATTCAAGCTCCTGGCGTCGGGCCTGCGCGAACAGATTCTTCCGGACAGCTACGAAAAGATTCACAGCCATACCATGATGCCTTTTGCTCATCTGGCGTGGAGCAGCGTGTGGGCCGGGATTGCGACGGCCGCCGTCAGCCGCGCTCGCGGCTTTGTGCGCAAGGCCGCCTATCGCGCCGGCGGCACGCTGCCGCCAGGCGCCGCGCATCTGACGCGCGCCACCGCAAGCTTGCGCACGCTTCGCAGCCTTATCGCGGCGTCATTGCAGCGCTTCGAAGCGGCTTCGGCCGATCAGGCGGCTCTCGAGTCCATCGACTTCCAGATCGGCATGAACATGCTCAAGGTCAACGCGTCGGAACTCGCGATCTCGACCGTCATGAGCACCATGCAGGCGAGCGGCATTGCCGGTTACCGTAACGACACCGAATTCAGCATGGGCCGTCATCTGCGCGACATCCTGTCGTCGCCGATCATGATCAGCAATGACCGCATCCTCGCCAACGCCGCGGCGGCGTCTTTGCTTGGGGGTACTCCTTCCTCGCTGCGCGACTAGTCGCGCGACGGAAGGCCGGTCACACAGAAATAAAGTCGATCAGATAACAAACCGGGTGGCTAAGACCAGAGCAGGAGAGGACGTTCTGTAAATGAGCGTAACATTCAAGCAGCCGGCAAACTCGACGCGCACGCTGGACTCCATTGCCGAGGCGTTGCTGCTGCCTTCGGGCGTCGACGGCGTCTACGCGCGGACCGCGACATTCGAGCAAGTCGTCAACGGCCTCACCGATCTGATCTCGGAGTACCGGGAGCCCGGCACCGAAGTTCTGCGCTTCCCGCCGGTGATGAGCCGCCGGCAGGTGGAGAAGTCCGGCTACCTCAAAAGCTTTCCGCATTTCCTCGGCTGTGTCAGCTGCCTGGCCGGTGAAGAGTCGCACATCCGTGAGGCGGTTGATCGCCACGAGGCCGGCGAGGATTGGACGCCGGCGCTGTCGCCCGCTGATCTCGTGCTTGCGCCCGCCGCCTGTTATCCGGTCTATCCGCTCGTGGCGAGCCGCGGTCATGTCCCGGCAGACGGATTGCTGTTCGACGTGGCCGCCGACTGCTTCCGCCGCGAACCGTCGAAGATGCTTGACCGGCTGCAATCGTTTCGTATGCGGGAATATATTTGCATCGGTACGCCTCGGCAGATCGATGAGTTCCGCCGCCAGTGGATGAAACGGGCCGAGGGCTTTGCGGCCCAATTGGGCCTGAGCTGGCGCATGGACTATGCGAGCGATCCTTTCTTCGGGCGCGGCGGCAAGCTGATGGCGGTAAGCCAGGTCGAGCAAGCCCTGAAATTCGAGTTGCTCGTTCCGGTCCACTCGACTGAGCAGCCGACCGCCTGCATGAGCTTTAACTATCATCGCGACCACTTCGGCACGACGTGGAACATCCACACGATGGATGGCGAGGTGGCGCACACCGGCTGCGTGGCCTTCGGCATGGATCGCCTGGCGCTGGCGTTGTTCGTGACGCACGGACTCGAACTGGCGCGCTGGCCGGCCGGCGTGCGCAAAGCGCTGACGATTGAAAGCTGAACTGCAGGTGAGGGCCCGGGCGCAGACGCACGGGCCTCTGTCGTAATTCGACTTACGCACGGACGAGAGCCGGCGCACCTGCCGGCACGCGCAAAGTAGCTCCCACAAGGTAGGGTCGAAAAAAGGCTAAACGCCCAGCACCGCACATTCGGTGTAGGCGAGGTCACCCAGGCGCGGGCGTTGCGGGCCTCTGTAATATTTCGGCTCGTGGCCGGGGCGGAACAAGCCGCTCAGCCCCGCTATGGGACCATTCGCGTCGATCGCCACGAAGGCGGTCCCGCGGCGCGCCAGCGCGCGTCCGAGCGGCCGAGCAAAGCGGACAAAGTCGGTGGTGTCGCGGCAGTAGATGAGCTGCGCGCCCGGAACGACCTTTTTGATGCGCCGAGGACGGAATACAAACGGATAGGCGCGTTCAGACGTGGCGCACCACAGGCTCATGCAGCCAAGCTTGGCGTGCTGCAATAGGATCTCTTGTTCAAACGGATCGAAGCCGACTGTCGGGCGTACGCGGGCGTCGAACACCCGCACGCCGTCGGAGCCGCCGAACAGCCCTTGGAGCAACGGAACGGCAATGAATTTGCCATCGCAATAGCACGAGAAGCCTTGCGCTTCGATGATCTGATGCGTGTCAGGGTGCGGAGAGACGTTGAGATAAGTCACGTCTTTGTTTGCATGGGCGCGCAAAGTGAGCAGCGGTGCGTAGGCGCGGAAGGCGGGTTCCACGTACCAGCTGGAAACATTACACCGTGTCGCCAACTCATCGCCGGCGCGCATTTTCGAGAAGATAAGCAAAAGTGTCCCGACGACGCGTTCATTGTTTTCCAGGAGATATCCGTATTTCGGCAGGCCGGGCGGCGACTGGAGCTTGCCCAATTGCTGCAACCCGTGCTCCCAGAACTGACGGGAGCGGCTCGGAAAACCGCGCGCGAGCAGCGCGGCAACGTCGGCGTCGACGATCTGACGGCAACGGATTCCCGGGGCAGGAGTAATGATTGGCTTTAACGACAACTCTGTCATTTCATGTCATGAACTTGATCGTAAGTATCAGGTGAATATATCGTGGCGATCGAAAAGCGTAGGTGTTGCGCCCATGTCGATGAGATTAACGATAATGGATCAGATGACGCAGGTCGCACGCGAGCACGGCAAGACGCTGGCGCCGCTTAGCGATGATCTCGCGCTGCACGAATCCGGCCTCGACTCACTCGGCATTGCGGTGCTGGTCGCTCGCCTGGAAGACGAGCTCAACGTTAATCCGTTTGCGACTTCCGAAGAGGTCGAATTGCCGGTGACGGTCGGCGATTTCGTCAAAGCCTACGAAAAAGGCGCGCGTCGATCCGTCTTGGCCGCGTCGTCACACTAAGAACACGCCGGTAAAGAGCTGAACGTCCGAAACCGCACACATCGTCCATTACGGGTCTCGGTACTATTTTATTACTTTGGCGTGAGGCCGCGGCGGAACGACGCCGCTCACACCAGGATGTCGCTAATAATTACCGTTCACGAAGACTGCGTCATGAACTTGATTATCAGTGTTGCGCGAACTATACGAAATGCAGTGAATGGTGAATAAAGTGTAGGTGTTGCAACCATGTCGGTAAGATTAACAATAATGGATCAGATGGTGCAGGTTGCGCGCGAGCACGGGAAGACGTTAGCCCCACTCAATGACGATCTTGCGTTGCTCGACTCCGGGCTTGACTCCCTCGGCATTGCCGTTCTGGTCGCCCGTCTGGAAGACCGGCTGGGCGTCGATCCGTTCACTACTGCCGATGATGTTCAATTTCCCGTGACGATAGGCGATTTCGTCAGGGCGTACGAAAATGGCGCGTGCTGAGGCGCTGTCGCTGCGCCATCACATCGAGAACGCACCGACGGACCAGTTCTTCTTCGACCGCGCTACCACGGTACGCGTCGCCGATCTCAACCGGGGAACAAGCCTCAACGGCCGGCTCGCTGAGCTTGCTGGGCGCTCGGTTCTGATCGCCACCACGAGCCAGCTCACCAGTGGCCTGGCACTGATCGAGCTTGACGGCGTTGCGCGCCGGATCACCATTTTGCCGCCGGACGTCGACCCCGCCCATCTTGGTGCGCTGATCGCGAATGCCGAAGTCGATGCCGCCATAGTCGATGGCGGCACATCCGCGCTTTTTTCCAATGTGCCTCTCGTCGTTACGTGCACGCCGCAGATCGTGCCGAGCGAGCGCGTTTCGGGCGCAAAGATTGTAACTGAGTGGATGCTGCTGACCTCGGGCACGACCGGCGTGCCGAAAATGGCCGTCCACAGCCTGGCCGGGCTCATCGCAGCCATACCGCCGCAAAAGTTTTCCGAGACCGTGGTGTGGGCCACGTTTTACGACATCCGCCGCTATGGAGGGTTGCAGATCTTTCTGCGCGCGATGATCGGCGGCGCTTCGCTTATTCTTTCGAGCGCCGGCGAGCCCATCGCCGATCATCTCGGCCGACTGGCACGGCATGGCGTGACACATCTGTCAGGCACGCCGTCCCATTGGCGCCGCGCCTTGATGTCGCCCGACATCGGCAAAATCTCGCCCGGCTATGTTCGCCTGTCCGGAGAAATCGCCGACCAGGCGGTCCTCGACAACTTGCGCGCGGCCTTTCCGAACTCCTCCGTCGGCCATGCCTATGCGTCGACCGAGGCCGGCGTCGCTTTCGCGGTCAATGACGGTCTGGCCGGATTTCCCGCGGCGTACTTTGACGGCGTACGCGATGGCGTGGAGATGAAGGTCGTCGACGGCTCCCTGCACATTCGTTCGCCCGGTACGGCGTCGCGTTATGCCACCGCGCAGAGCGGGCCGCTCCTTGACGCCGACCGCTTCGTCGATACCGGCGACATGGTGGAGCGGCGCGGCGACCGTTATTTTTTCGTTGGCCGCAAGGGTGGGATCATCAACATCGGCGGCCTGAAGGTTCATCCGGAAGAGGTCGAGGCCGTCATCAACCGGCATCCGCTGGTGCGGATGTCGCTAGTGGGCTCGAGACAAAGCCCGATCACCGGCGCCATCGTCGTCGCCGAAGTCGTTTTGAAACCCGCAGACCAACAGCCGCCGCAAGAGTCAGAGGTGAGGAACGATATTCTGAAACTCTGCCGAGACGCGTTGCCGCGCCACAAGGTTCCCGTTTCCATCAGCTTCGTGCCCGCACTTGCCGTCGCCGCAACCGGCAAGCTGGCGCGGCGCGGTTGATCTGTAAGCCCAAGACCGAAACGATGACCGAAACGACGACCGAAACCCCACGCAACGTTCTCATCACCGGCGCCAGCCGTGGCCTTGGCCTCGGCATTGCCCGCAAGTTGACCGCCGTCGGCTATCAGGTGGTCGCCGTGGCCCGGCAGAAGAGCAAACAGGTGACCGAAGCGATTGCCGAAGCCGAGCGCGGCAATCACGCGCCGCTTCACTTTGAACCTTTCGATCTCGGTAACATCGAAGAGATTCCCGATCTGGTCAAAAAAATCCGCCGGGAATTCGGTCCCCTTTACGGCCTGATCAATAACGCCGCGGTCGGGCACGACGGCACGCTGGCGTTGATGCCGAATGCACGGATCGAGCAATTGGTGCGTCTGAACACGCTCTCTCCCATCGTGCTGAGCAAGTACGTGGTGCGTTCGATGATGTCGGAGCGCACAGGCCGCATCGTCAATGTCGCCTCGATCATCGCCTTCACCGGTTACAGCGGACTTTCCGCTTATGCGGCCACCAAGGCGTCGATGATCGGATTCACCCGCTCGCTGGCGCGCGAAGTGGGCCGGCTTGGCATCAATGTCAACGCGGTGGCCCCTGGATTTATGGACACCGAAATGACGCACAGCCTCGCCGGCGCGCAACGCGACCAGGTCATCCGCCGCAGTGCGCTACGCCGGATGGCCGAGGTTGAGGACGTGGCTAACGCCGTCGTGTACCTGCTCGGCGACGGCGGCCGTAATGTTTCCGGCACGGTGCTCACCGTCGACGCCGGGTCGACCGCGTAGACAATCGGAATAATTCGCAGCTCAGTCTCGGCGCGCGGTGGCTTCGGTCACCGTGGCGGCTGTACCGTGGATTTCGATCGGGTTTCTGAAGTGACGCTCAGACATGCCGAAACGCAGTGGACCACGCCGCGCACGGCGCGGCCCCTGCGGTCGATAATGCAGCGAAATTACGGACAGGAATGATACTGACCGTCGAAGCCCAGATACGTCCCTGTTCCCGGATTGTAGGAGCGGAAATGCGCCTGGCACCACGCCACGTTGGCGCCTGCAACAGGTGCGGCCGGCACGTAGTCGTAGTACGGTCCGGGTCCGTAGCCGGGATAATAGTCATAGTAGCCGGGCGCCCAGAGCGGCGATGTTGCCGCTGCCACCGCACCGCTGATTACGCCGGCGGCTACGGCGCCGGGCCAAAAGCCATGATGCCAACGTGGGGCGGCCGACGCCGGCGCTGAAGTCGCCAGCACGGTGCAGCCGGTCAGAAACAGCGCCGCAGCGCCGGCCAAAAGTTTTGATTTCATATTGTCCTCCAAGGTTCCGGAAGCAAAGTTCCCATTTGTTCAGGTTTGTTCAGGTCGCGACCGGCCTGAGACAGCATCGCTGCCGCAGTATTAATGACGGTGTCCGGTTGTTGTTCCTGGGTGCCGAGGGGGTTTGTCGTCACACCCGCAGCCGAACGCTGCGCTTCGCCGAGCCGCACGACAAATTGATTGCGAGTATGCTGCGAAGCGAACCTCGCCAGCGAATCGGAATCTGGCGCGCGCCATCAAGCCGCACAGGTTCCTGCTCGGATTTGTCCTCGGGCCGCCGGGCGAGCTGTCGGCAAACCCTGGGTCCACAGGTTCTTGCCGCAGCTTTCCGAGCGCTCGCCGAACGATCAGGCTGTGATATATGGGCAGCCTTTATGGGCCGGCGCGTGGGGTCACGGCGCCAATACCTGCACCCTGGATTTGGAAATAACCCATGAGACTATTGGCCGTTGCGGTTGCGCTGTTCGGGCTTGTCGCGCTGATCCAGCCCACCATCCAAGGCAATCTGGAGGGTGATCTCCTCGGCATGACCGCCCTGATTTGTGCTGCCACCACCTTCAGGTCGACTGGGATTTCGAGCTTCCTCAAAATATTCGTCGCCATTTTTTCGACAGAGACGATCATATTCGGCCTGGCCGTAGTCGCCGTTCGCGCCGGAATTTGGCCGGAGTATTTCGCCCAGGAAATGCCGCCGGAATCGCTGCCGCTCGCTGTCGCGATTTTCTCGATCCTCGTCTTCGTCGTGGCCCAGTTCGGCACGGTGCAGCAGATCATGCGGATCGCCGACCGCTATTTTAACGCGGCGGAACCAAGCCAGGCGCGCGTCTGGCCATTCCGTCCATTTACCGCCATGGAGCGCCGCATCGCCGTGGCCATGGTGGTGTTTCTCGTGGTCATCAATCAGGCCGAGGTTGCCATCCTGGTGCGGCTGAACTTCTTCAACGCGGCCTTTTTCGATGCCATTCAGAAAGGCGATTCGCTCGCGTTTTGGGAGCAGCTCCTGTTCGTCTTCACGCCCTACGCATTCACTTTCGTGGCGATGAACGTTATCGAGTTCCTCGTCCAGTCGATGCTGGTCATCCGCTGGCGCACGTGGCTCACCGACAATTTCGTGTCGCGCTGGCTTTCCCGGCACAACCACTATCGGATCAGCCTGGTCGCCGGCCAAACCGACAACCCCGACCAACGAATCTCCGAAGATATCTTCCGCTTCATCAACGGTGGGACCGACGGCGCCAACACGTCTTACGGTATCTACGATTTCTCAATTCTGCTGATCTCGACGGTCACCTCGCTGGTCTCCTTTTCCATCGTGCTGTGGAATCTGTCGTCAGCGTTCACGTTTCCGGGCACCAATGTGGTTTTGCCCGGCTTTCTATTCTGGGTCGCGCTGATCTATGCCGCCGCAGGGACGTTGATCACCCACCTGATCGGACGCCCGCTGATCAATCTCTACTTTCAGCGTCAGCACATGGAAGCCGACTTCCGCTTCTCGCTCGCCCGCTTGCGCGAATATACCGAGCAAGTCGCGCTCCTAAACGGTGAAGGTGCGGAGAAAACCATCCTCAAGGGACGTTTCTCGGACCTGGTCAATAACTTCGTCGAAGTCATCTTCCGGCGGATGAAAGTCTCGGCGTTCACGGCCACTTTCGGCCAGATTTCGCCGATCATTCCGTTTGTTTTCACCGCGCCGTTTTATTTCGCTAAACAGATTAATCTCGGCACGATGACGCAAACCGCGCAGGCGTTTGGACAAGTGTCGGGTGCGCTGACCTTTTTCGTCACCTACTACAACTATCTTGCGGGCTTCAAATCCGTGGTCGATCGTCTCACGTCGTTCGACGAAGCCATCGACACAGCGGAGAAGCTCGCCGGCGTTGGGCCGGCCCATGTTGCCGCCGAGGCTGGCGCCAAGGACGTCGCGCTCGACGACGTCGATCTCAAGCTGCCCGACGGAAGGGACATCGTCGATATCAAGCATCTGGAACTGGCAAGCGGCCAGAGCGTGGTGGTTTCCGGTCCTTCAGGCACCGGCAAATCGACGCTATTTCGCGCGATCGCGGGAATTTGGCCCTACGGCAAGGGCCGCATCAGCGTGCCGAAAGGCACGCACGTCATGGTGGTTCCGCCGAAGCCGTACATTCCCATCGGTACTCTGCGCGCCGCCGTGACTTATCCGGCCGTGGCTGGCACCTATCCTGACGACGAAATCCGCAGCGCGCTGGTCGATGCCCGCCTTGCCGATCTGGTGGGCGAGCTCGACCGCGAGGAGGTGTGGTCGCAGCGTCTGTCGAGCGGCGAACAGCAACGTCTGGCGGTGGTGCGCGCCTTGCTGATGCGTCCCGACTGGCTGCTGCTCGACGAATCCACATCCGCCGTCGAGGAGAAGCTGGAGGCAGAGCTTTACGCCGTGCTGGCGCAGCGCCTGCCGAACACCACGATCGTCTCCATCGGCCACCGCTCGAGTTTGATGCCGCTCCACAAGCGGCATCTCGAAATGACGCCGGAAGGCGATCGCTACACGCTGCGCGATGCCGCGAAGGCCGAAGCGGCGGAATAAGCGCAAGGTCCGACCGGGCTCTGATCGAGGAGCCGGCTATTTTCTGGTCAACGTCGGTCAAAGCATTGACGCAGTCTAAGGCGGTATAAATCTTCGGCTCAATTTTGGGCCGTAGCTGCCGCGCTTAGCGCTTTGGCAAATTCCTCCAGTCTCTAAAACCGTACGGCGCCCGCGGCGATGCGCGCGTGGAGCGCCGCATCGAGTTGCACGAACGATTGGCCTTCCGGATCGGCGAAAAAGATCGGGTCAGATGTCGCCGCCGGATCGTAGCCCTGGCGCTGCAGCTCATGCTTGGCGTGCTTGAAGGTGGCGGTCGCGTCGATCTTGTCACGCAGGCGCAGGAATAGCGGCCGGGCGTAAGCCGGCAACTGGCTCGCCAGATGCTTGCGCAATTGGGCGAAGTCGAGCGGCCCGTCGGCGACGATGGCGGCCATGCCGGCGGCGCCTTCAGTGCCCGGGACGGCGACGCCATAAACCGTCGCCTCCGAAATCCCTGGGAACGCCATGATTGCGGCCGCGACCTCCGAGGTCGCCACGTTCTCACCCTTCCAGCGGAACGTGTCGCCGATGCGGTCGACGAAATAGAAGAGGCCGGCGGAATCCTTGCGCATGAGATCGCCGGTGCGGTACCAGGCGTCGCCCTTCTCGAACACATTGCGCAGGATTTTGCGCTCCGACTCCTTTTCGCTCGTATAGCCCTCGAACGCGCCGCCAGCGCCATCACCGATGCGTCCGATGGCCTCGCCGGGCTCGTCCGTCGCGCAGCGGATGCAAAAGCCGTTAGTGTCGCGCGCCGGCTCACCGGCGACGTGGTCGAATTGCACCAGCGCCAGCGGGAACCGATGGGTGAGGAACGAGGGCAGGCGGCCGATGGCGCCGACCTTCCCCTCAACGTTGTAGAGCGAGAAGGTGCCTTCAGTTGCGGCGTAATATTCCAAAATCCGGGGTATGCGGAACCGCGTCTGGAATTGCTCCCAGACGTCGGCGCGCAGCCCATTGCCGCAGCACAGCCGCAGCCGGTGGGCGCGCTCGCGCGGATGCTCCGGCGCGTTCACCAGGTAGCGGCACAGTTCGCCGATATACTGGAAGAGGGTGCAATCCCATTCGCAGATGTCGTTCCAAAAGTTTTGCACGGAAAATTTGTCGCGGAGGACCACCGAGCCGCCATTCACCAACGTCGCACCGGTCGCCACCACGCCGCCCACCGAGTGATACATCGGCAGGCAGTTGTACATACGGTCGTCCGCGCCGGTGTTTATGAGGCCGGCGAACCAGAAGCTCCACTGCATCACCCGGTGGTGGCTCGCGTTGGCTGCTTTCGGCAGGCCGGTGGTGCCCGAGGTGTAGATGGCGAGCGCGCGATCGGCGATGGTTACGCCGCGCCGCTCGCGCCCCGTCAGCCGCTCCGGAGAATATCGTTCTATGTCGCGATCAATGCGCGGAAATTCGATGCTGCCGTCGTCTTCTTCATACGCCCAGATCGTGGGTCGCGTGGAAAGGTGCGCGACTGCCGACTGATATTGTGGGAAAAGTTCCGCGGCGACAATGAGGTGCTTGGGTGCGACGATGTCGACGCAATGGGCGAGTGCCTGACCGCGCAGATTGGTGTTGAGCAGTGCGACGACGCCGCCCACGGCGGTGATACCGAGCCAAATCGGCATGTATTCGGGCCGATTTGGCATTAAAAGCCCGATTGTTTCACCTTTGGCGAGATTTTCCTCGAGCGCCCAGCGCGCGTAGCGATTGGCGCGGCCGGCAAGCTGCCGGAAAGTCAGGCGTTCGCGGGCTGACAGTAGCGCCGGTGCGTCACCGCGCGACGCGGCGACCTCTTCGATCGCGTCAAGCAGCAGGCGTTCCGGGTTGCGGACGATCGGCGCGGTCGCTTCAAGCGCGCGCACCCAGTGGCGCAACGCAGAGTCCTTGTCGACTGTGGGCTGGGCTGCCGGACCCATTTCGATGACACTCATGTGAAACGCTTGCCCCTAACGGAAGCTCCAACTTTAACATTAAATAAAATTTGCAACGGCACGGCCAGCAATTAAGGTTATTCCATCGAATTCGCCGGAGTTGTGTGGTACGTCGCGCGCGCGATGGATTAAAGGATACAAGCTGCCTACAATTATACGCGTTGCGTCATCTGGCGGGTAAGTATGAAACGCGAAACGTTGGCCGTCCACGCGGGCTACGAAACCGATCCGACCACAAAGGCCGTCGCGGTTCCGATTTATCAGACCGTGGCGTACGAGTTTGAGAGCGCCGATCATGGCGCCGCCTTGTTCAATCTTGAAGTCCCCGGTTACCGCTACAGCCGCATCAGCAATCCGACCACCGAGGTGCTTGAACGCCGCGTCGCCGCGCTCGAGGGCGGAGTCGACTCGCTGTGCGTGAGCACCGGTCAAGCCGCGCTCAACTATGCGGTGCTCAATCTCTGCGAAATGGGCAGCAACATCGTTTCGGTGCCGCAGCTCTACGGCACGACCTACACGCTGTTCGCGCACCTTCTGCCGGGGCAGGGGATCGGCGTGCGCTTTGCCGAATCCGACCAGCCCGACGCCATCGAAAAGCTGATCGACGACAAGACCCGCGGGGTATTCTGCGAGAGCGTCGGCAATCCGGCCGGCAACATCTGCGACATCGAAGCGCTGGCGGCGGTGGCCAAACGACACGGCGTTCCGCTCGTGGTCGACAACACGGTGGCGACCCCGATCATGCTGCGGCCGATCGAATACGGCGCCGACATCATCGTCCACTCCCTGACCAAATTCATGGGCGGCCATGGCACCACGCTCGGCGGCGCCATCGTCGACAGCGGGCGTTTTCCCTGGAAGGAGCACGCGCGGCGCTTTCGCATGTTCAACGAGCCCGATGTCTCCTATCACGGTTTGATCTACACCGAGCATTTCAGCGAACGCGCCTACATCGCCCGTTGCCGCAGCGTCTATCAGCGCGCGACCGGCGCCGTGATCTCGCCGTTGTCCTCGTTCCTGCTGCTGCAAGGCATCGAGACGGTGGCGCTGCGCGTCGAGCGCCACGTGGAAAACGCGCGCCGCGTCGCCGAATTCCTGCGCGAGGATCCGCGAGTCGCCTGGGTCAACTACACCGGCTTCCCCGACAATCCCTATCATGCGCTGGCGCAGAAATATTTCGGCGGCCGTTCGTGCTCGCTGATGACGTTTGGCATCGTCGGCGGGCTCGACGCCGGCAAGGACTTTTACGACGCGTTGAAACTGTTCAAGCGGCTGGTCAACCTCGGTGACGCCAAGTCGCTCGCCTGCCATCCGGCATCGACGACGCACCGGCAGATGTCGGCGGAGGAGCAGTCCAAAGCCGGGGTGACGCCGGACTTGATCCGGCTCTCCATCGGCATCGAGCACGTCGACGACATCATCGCCGACCTCGATCAGGCGCTGGCGGCGGCACACTCGCCGGGCGCTTCGCTGCGGGCCGCCGAGTAATTGCGCAGGTAGAGAATAAGAACAATGCCGCTCCTCTTCGACATCGAGCGACCCGGTTCCACGAGCGAAGTGCGCGCGCCGAATTGTGTCACCGTCGGGCTCATCAACAATATGCCCGACGCGGCGCTCAAATCGACCGAGCGGCAGTTCGTCGATCTCATGCGCGAGAGCACGCACAGCACCGTGGTTCGGCTGATGCTGTTTTCCATTCCGGAAGTGCCGCGTTCCGATGCGGCGCTCCGCGACATGGCCGGCCGCTACCGCGACGTCAGCGAGCTGTGGGACACCCGCCTCGACGGCCTGATCGTCACCGGCACCGAGCCGCGTTCGCGAGACCTCAAGGACGAGCCGTACTGGAATGCGCTCGGTCAGGTTATCGACTGGGCGCGCGAGCACACCGCTTCGACGATCTGGTCGTGCCTTGCGGCTCACGCCGCCGTGCTCCGCGTGGACGGCATCGAACGGCAATTGCTGCCGGAGAAGTGCTCCGGCGTGTTCGGTTGCGAGGCGATCGAACAGCATGCGATGACGCGGGGCGTGGCCATGCCCATGCGCATTCCCCATTCGCGTCTCAACGACTTGCCCGAGCGGGCGCTCAAATCGTGCGGCTACCGCATTCTCACCCGGTCGCCCGTTGTCGGCGTCGACATGTTCGTCAAGCAGGAGCGGAGCTTCAACGTCTTCCTGCAGGGACACCCGGAATACGAGACCGACTCGCTGTTGCGCGAATATCGCCGCGACATCGACCGCTACTTGCGCGGCGAGCGCGAACATTATCCGGCGGCGCCGCAAGGCTATCTCGACGAAGAGTCGGTGGCGTGGGCCAACGCCTTCCGCCATCGCGCGCTTGCCGACCGCGATGGCGAACTGATCAAGGCCTTCCCCATACGCGAGCTGGAAGCGCGGCTGAACGGCAACTGGCGCCGCGCGGCAGCCGCCATCTACGAAAACTGGTTTGACTACCTGAAGGAACGCAAGGCCGAGCGCCAGTCGCCGATGGCGCCGCGGCGGCGCGCCTGGCGCGACCGCCGAAGCCGGCGTCCGCGCCCCACTGTGGTTTCGTAGATCCACTAAATCCGCACCAGCCCAAATCGTGCTATCGTTCTCTGTGCCGCCGTCATGCGTGCGGGCGCGATGACGCGCGCGCCGCTTTCCGTCAAAGAGACTGCTATGCCGAAGACCGAAGGCGTTCTGCACTTCACCATTCCGGTCAAAGACCTCGACCGTTCGGAAAAATTCTACTCCGAGATGCTCGGCTTCGAGAAAGTCGGCCGCACCGATCGCATCGTCTTCATGCGTGCCGGCGATGACTTCTTTAATCTTACCTATTCGGAGAATCCGATCACCCTCAATGCCGACGGCCGCCACGAAATCCACTCCGCCTTCCGCGTGACGCCGCAGATCTACGAAGAGACGCTCAAGCTGCTGCCCGCCAAGGGTATCGAGATCTTCAAGCAGGAGGATCGGCAGCAGGGCGTATTTGTCGGCCGCAGCGCCTATATTCGCGATCCCGACGGCAATGTCATCGAGTTCATCGATCTCAGGCGCGCGCCCGCCAAATAATCTGAAACTCGCCGCACCACTGGAGCGCTCATGGCTCATAAACCGATCCGCCGCGTCATCACCGGCCACGATGGCAAGAACGTCGCCAAGGTGATCCGCGAAGGGCCTGCGGCCAACACCAAGACCCCGCGCGAGGGCGTCGCCTCGACGCTGATGTGGTGCACCGACGCCATGCCCGCCGACATCGGCGCCGGCGAGAATGCCGAGGACATGGGCGCGCGCATCCTCGGCACCGCGCCGCCGGAAAACGGCTCGCGCTTCATCGTCATGGAATTCGCGCCCGGGATCGCGTCGGAAATGCATCGCACCGAGACCATCGACTACATCGCGGTGCTCGACGGCGAGATCGACATGGACATGGACGACTCCACGGTGAAGCTGCGCGCCGGCGACATCATGGTCCAGCGCGGCACCAATCACGCCTGGGTCAATCGCAGCAGCGCGCCGGCGCGGCTGGCCATCGTGCTGCTTGACGCCAAGCCGCTCGGCATTGGCCATCCGCGCCTGCGCGGCCAGCAGGCGCGTTAAGGCCGCACACTCTCCGCGCTTTCGCGGCGGCGGACATGTGCGATCGTTCTCGTGACGCATCCGCGTCCGAGTTTTGTTCGATTCAACCGCGCGCCATACCCAGCCCGGATCAGCGAAGCGATATCCGGGAAGAAATATCGAGCTTAACTTCCGTTCCCGGGTCTCGCTTCGCTCACCCGGGCCACGAAATAAAAGGAGGCGGGACGCCGGCAGGCGCAGTCGTCCAACAACCGCATCAGCGGATGCGGCTCGCACCCAGCGGGGTGCGCACGCCTACCGGCGTCCCACCACGGCGCTTGCGGCAGCGAACGAACGCCACCGCTCAGCTCCAGCACGAGCTTCCTGGGACCTGGCTAAAGGACGGGCGTTACCCGCCCCCGCCTGTCCCAGTCCAGCGGGTACACCCGCGGACCGGTCATGATGCCGGCCGGTCGTTTTCGCCGAAGCCGCCCG
>JBAUYV010000162.1:0-34080 GCA_049584975.1 Xanthobacteraceae bacterium
CAACTGCCAAGCGTTATCTCCTGTATCCAACCACTGTGGTGATGGTACGAGTGCTAATTCTACTGCCATTTGCCTTCCCCCAATAATGCCCCTTTGTGCATTGTCGTCCCTACGTCGCGGTTGCACACAGAGAGGCGTTTGCGGGGTCGCAAAAGTTATGCCAGTTAATCGCCCATTGACCGGGCACTTTTCCTCAAGGAAAAGTAGGCTTTTTGGTTCCAAGTGACTAAAATAGAAGCGGGTGCCTATAAAGTAGCCTGATAATTCTGCACAATTCACTGCGGAGAGCCGCAATAGGCGCATGCCGCGCCTGAGAGTTAGGCTCACGCGTATTGGCCTTGGCAATGCGGTGGGCCTGTTTCGTCCAAAAAAAAGCGGGCGGTGACGCTGCTGTACCGCCCGCCACCGTTCAGATGTAATGCGTTATTTCAGGTTCGTATTGAAATCGATCGACGCGGAGAGCTTGGCGATGAACCAAGCACTGCACCAGTCGGTGCCGCCGCCGCTCGGGTTTTGCGCCGTGACGTTGCCTGTCGCGAAAGCCGCGTTCTCCGCGCTGGCGAACGCATCGCACTGGCTCTTGCTCAGGTTGGTGTCGTAGTAACGCAGGTCGAGCGTGAGCACCTTCCAGGTGAAACCGATGCCGGCGTCCCAGTTAAGGTAACTGGTGTACTGGGTGGCCCCGTAGAACGCATCGCTCGTGCCGAGGTCCCAATATCCGACGTCAGCCGACACGTACATTCCAAGACCGTTCTGGAGCCAGGTCGACGGTGCCGTGTAGGTCAGATTGCCGGTCGTGTACCAACCCCAGGCGCCGGTGTTGATGACGGAGGGTGAGTACCACTCCTGAACGCCCACCGCCCATTGATCGTTGAAGGTATAGGTCGCCTTAGCATACACTTCCCAGAAGCTGTCGTCCGCCTTGGTGATGTTACCGAAGCCACTTAGCGGCGCGAGGGTCAGTTGCGTCGGCGGCACAAAGCGGCCAGAGAAGTTGCTGTCGCAGCTTGACGCAACGGGCGCGTAGCAATTGCCGCCAGGGTAGTAGTAGTACCAGACCCCGAAATCGAGCGCGAGCTTGTCGAATGTCGGTCGAATGCCGCCGTAGAAGTCGATCTCGGCCGCGGCATTATTGGGAAAGTCGATGCTTTCGCCGGACACGCCGGCATAGCTCTGCAACGCCGGTGTCCAGTTGTATCGAACTTCGACGCCGCCCTGGGTCGACGGCTTATGGTTCGACTGTGTTATGCCGCGGAAGTTGTAGTCCGACATCAGCGCTGTGGTCACGACCACGTCCCAAAGCGTAGGCGGCGGTGCCGGTGGCGGAGCCTTCAGTGCCATATCGGCGGCGAAGGCAGACGACGCAACTAAGCTGGCCGCAACGGCCAACGAATACGCAACTCGCTTCATTACTATGCCCCTTGTCCCCAACTGTACTCGGACGCCGACAAACGCGAGGACCGGGCACAGAACCAACACAACTAAACTCAGCGGATCGAAAACACGGCTGATAGATATATTTTGATGGTATTTACCGTCCAGCCAAGAGCAATACTAATGCATTTGCATATATTTTAATCTGTTTGCAGCAGAGTTTGGTAGATTTCCTCAGTGTGTGCTGTGAAAGCCACACTCAAGCCTTTGGCGCCCGTTGATTTCCTCGGGCCGTCATCGGCGCCCGACCGGACAGAGACTATATCGACATCTTTGACCTGAAAGACGTGCGTCGTGGAGCTACGTTGGGGGGCGGAAGGCTAAGGCGTTCTCGTCAAAAAATGAACCCCGCCGGCGCACCGGCTGGGGCTTTAGTTGCACCTTCAACTTAGGCCTCTTGGATTGGGCGGTGGGGGGTGGGGGGGGCCTATTCGGGTCTTAGCGCATGGATGTCGTGCTTCCTCTCAATGCGGCGCCCTCGCCGGCGGCTCCATCACGACAAGCAGCGCAAAAAAATGTGCGCACTCGCGGGGTCGGCAACGGGACTGAAGGCCGGCTCGCATCCAATCGGTGCCCGCTTGGCCACGGCGGGCTTGGCGGGCACCAAGCTGCTTGAGGATTGCCTTGGCGGCGACGCTTGCGGCAGGCGATCCCCCTTGTTCGTCCGGTCGACCGTCACGGTGGCGGTCGGGGTCGCGCCATTCGCCGTGGCGCGATCGCTCAATGCATAGGCTGCACAGGAAACTGCGAGGCTGAGGACGACGGCCGTGGCATTCATGATCAGGTGGGATGAGCGCTGCATGGCTTTCTTTCCTGGCCTATGGCCGGTCAGAGCGCTGACGATCCGGAGCCTTGGATCGCGAAGCGTTCGGCTGAGATGATGCGGACGGTGCGGGCCCGACCGCCGGGCTGCCGGCTGTCGTGGAGGCACGCTGGCTGGCAATAGGGCCAGCTCTCCGTACACGCGGTCGTGGTCTCCTGGCCGGTCATGTTCCGGTGTTGTTCGGTGGCCGGCCGCGCCACGACAGTCTTGTCTGCCGTGCGGGCGGAAACCTCGGGCGCGAGCCCCGGAATCAAGGTCACGAGCAAATAAGCCGCCGCCAAAGCCATGACCGCTAACCACGCCTTCTCGATCACGGGAGCCTCCTAAGCGTTGCGCAGTACTGGGACCGAAGCTTGTGCGGAGAACTTGGCCGTTGCTTTGTTCGGCTTGGTTAACCCTCTCCGCAGTTCGGAACCTAGAATTTGTTGGTGTCGCGACTCCATTCTACGTTGAGACGCATTTGCTATCGAAAGTGGTGGGGTGCCCTATACGGACGTATATCCGCACAGCCCGGAGACTGAGGACGGGGCGGGGCGCACGGTGGCCGCGGGTTATTGCTTTGAGGCGTTGGCGCCCAGGGCGCGATCAAGGCACTCGATGAGCCGTTCGTCGGCAAACGGCTTGCGCAGGAAGCCGACCGCGCCGGCGTCCATGACCCGCGCGCGGGTTCGTTCCTCGAAATAGGCGGTCACGAAGATGATCGGGACCCGATGGCTTTCCGCGATCAAACGATCCTGTAAATCGGTGCCGGTCATGCCGGGCATGTGCAGATCCGTGATCACGCAGGAGGAGTCGCGGACGCGGCCCGACTGCAAATATTCCGCGGCCGAGGAGAACACCTCGGCAGCATAGCCAAGGGACCGAACGAGGCTCTGCGTTGCCACGCGCACCGACGGGTCGTCGTCGATAATTGAGATCAGGTGGGATTTTGCCAACGCCGAAGTCCTGCAAAACATCATTCAATTCAACGAAAGCGGCCGGCGCCATCGTATATGGGCATGCTTCAGGTATCGGTTGGGGGTACGGAACTATACTTGTGTATAGGTTTAAGGAGCGCTGCGGCGGAGGCCCAAGGCATCGGCCATACGCACCAGTTCGGCAAGCGATTTTGCCCCCATCTTTCGCATCACGCTGCCACGGTGAACCTTGACGGTGATCTCGCTCACCCCGAGCTTGCCCGCGATCTGTTTGTTCATCAGGCCGGCGGTCACCAAGCCCATGATTTCCTGCTCACGCGCGGTCAGCGTGCCGAAGCTCGCCTTGAGCTTGGCGCTATCGCCAGCGTTTTTGCGCCGGTTGCGGTCGCGTTCGAGGGCGAGCTGAACGGCATCCAGCATGTCCTGATCGCGGAAAGGCTTTGGTAGAAACTCGACGGCGCCGGCTTTCATGGCCCGCACGGTCATGGGGATATCGCCATGGCCGGTCATGAACACGATCGGAATATCGGTACGAGCCTTCGCCAGCTCGGCCTGGAAATCGAGGCCGCTCAGCCCGGGCAGGCGGACATCGAGTACCAGACAGATCGGCGCGTCCGGCAATTTGACTTCCAGGAATTCGGCCGCGGATGCAAGCGCCTTGACCTGCAAACCGACCGATCGGAACAGGCTCGACAGCGCCTCGCGCAACGAAGCGTCGTCGTCGATCACAAACACGGTCGGCTGCGGTTCGGTGGACGGGCTCATTGGTTTTTCAGTCGCGCTGTCCCATCGGTAGAACGACCCGGAAAATAGAGCCGCGTGGATGCGCCGGCGCCGCCGAAAGCTGGCCGGAATGCCGTTGAACGATCATTCGGCAGATCGCAAGGCCCAATCCCATCCCTTGTGATTTCGATGTCACGAATGCATCGAATATGTTCGTCCTCCGTTTTGCATCGATCCCCGGCCCGGAATCTTCGACTGCAATCATAACCTTGTCATCGGAGTGCAGCTGGGTGCTCACCTGCAGCATCCGGCGGCTGTCGTCGTCGCCGTGCATGGCCTCGATGGCGTTGCGCACCAGATTGATCAGGACCTCCTGCAATTGACCTCGGTGGCCGGCGATCTGCGGTAAACCCAGCGGCAGCTCGACACCAGCCGTAATCCCGTGGGCCTCCAGTTCTCCCTGAAGGACATCCATCACACCGCGCACCAGGTCGTTCACGTCGATCGGTTCGCGGCCCAGATCGGCTGTTCCAAATAGTGCGCGGATGCTGTCAAAAATTTCGCTGGCGCGATGGCTGTCGTTAACCGTCCGGTTCAAAGCCGACCGCACCTCTTCGAGGTTGGGCGGCTCATGGTCGAGAAATCGAAGTGCCGCGCTGCCATTGGCGGAGATGCTTGCCAGCGGTTGCCTGACCTCGTGTGAAATCGCAGCCGCCATCGCTTCCATGTTCATGAGCTTGTTGTTTCGTTCTCGCCGCAGCTCCGCCACCGAGCGGCCAAGCTCATCCGTTCGTTGGCGCAGTTCGTTCAGCAGCCGGACGTTCTCAATGGCGACGACGGCCTGGGCGGCGAAGCTCGTGACCAGCGCGATCTGCCTTTCAGAAAACGGGCGAATCTCTTGCCGGAAGATTGTGAAAGACCCGATCAACTCGCCATCCTTCAGCATCGGGACAGCCAGTATCGTGCGGACGCCACCCATTTCCGCCGGACCGACCAGCTGCGGATCGCGTAGTTTGACGTAACCCTCTTCCGTCCTGATATCGGCCACGTGAACCGCCTTTTTGGTCGCCACCATCCGGCCGAATGGGAAGTCCGGATTGATGCGAACTCGCCTTCGCGTCGCCGCCAAAGCCGCCGGCGTATTATGCGACGCGACCAAGCACAGCGAATCATCCTCCAATCGATAGATGTTGCCGAATTTGGCGTCGCAGATGCGGGCTGCGTGAGCCAACAATTTCTGGAAAACCACGGATACGTCGCTGGGCGAGCCGCTGATGATGTGGAGGACTTCCGAAGTGGCGGCTTGTTGTTGCAGCGCTTCGTGCAGCTCCCGGGTGAGCTGCGCAACCTTGGTTTCCCTGCGATGCGACTTGCGCGGGCTCGGCGCCTTCTTTCGCTTTTGGTTGTTTGGCGCTGTGCGCTTGCGGTGGTGTCGCTTGACGCGTGCAGCACCTCGCGGGGGCCGTGTCATTGCCAGACTCATTTCGAGCTATAAGACACCGTACCCTCTTTAGCACAAAGAGGCAGGCCATTGAGCAACGCACCGAGTGATATTTGCGTGAGCGGGCCAAGCAGGCGGAGTCCGCCGTACCAACGCTCTGTTATGGCCGCTGAAATTGCAGGTAGGGGCGGAGCAAACCTTCAGCCGCCCGATAAAGCCATCACGGCTCGATCAGGCGTCCGCTGGCGGCTTTGATGACGGCCTCGGTACGGGTCGCGGCGCCGAGCTTGGTGCGCGCGTTGTCGATGTGAAAATCGATGGTGCGCTTGGTCAATCCGAGTATTTGCGCAATTTCCATCGAGGTCTTGCCCCGCGCCACCCAGGTCAGCACCTCGACCTCGCGCTCGCTGAGCTCGACCGTCTTTTGCCACTGGGCGCTGCGCGCGATGCCGGCAAGCCGCGCGTTGATGATGGCCGCGAGCACGTCGAAATCGATGGGTTTGGTGACGTAATCGTCGGCGCCCAATTGCCGGCCCTTCAATTCATTGTCCCGGTCGGTCAGCGCGGTGAGAAAGATAAACGGCATTCTGGAAAACCGCGGCGCCAGCGCTATCAAGCGCTCCAGCAGTTCGAAGCCCGACATCACCGGCATGCTGATGTCCGACAACACCAGGTCGGGCATGGTTTTGAGGATGGCGGCAAGCCCTTCGCGCCCGTCATGGGCGATGGTCACCTCATAGCCGCGGTCGACCAAATCCTCGGCGATCAAGGCCGCAGTCTCACGGTCGTCCTCGATGCAAAGGATCTTTTTTGTCGGTTCCGGCATGCAAACGGGCCAACGCTGGCGACGGCGGATTTTGAGTCCCTGTTTACCCGGAAAAAGACATTCTGGGGCAACAATTTACGGGCCAGTTCCGGCAGGCGGAGGCGTCCTGTATAAGTAGCGGAGGCGTCCTGTATAAGTACAAGTGACAGACGCCGCCGCGACGGAATATTTTGGCGCCTGATGGTCCCCTTGATGCGGCAGCCGCAATCGATCCGCTTCCATCTCGCCGCGGTATTCCTGCTGTTCTTTTCGCTGGTTACCGTGCTTGGGATGTTCAGCATCTGGCGTCTAAGCAATTTCAACCTGCTGTCGGCGGACGTTGCCCAGGTCTGGCTGCCCACCACTCGGGCGCTCGGCGATCTCAACAATTTCACTTCGGACTTTCGCGCTATCGAGGGCAGCAATCTTTTGTCCTCGGACCCGGCGCGCACCGCGGCGACCGAGAAGGACATGGCGGAACTCGACCGCACCATTGCGACAGCCGAGCGCAGCTTCGAGCACATCCGGCACGATGAGGCCGTGGAGAACCTGTACCGCCGGTTCAAGGAGCGGTGGACAGGTTATCGTGCGATCGTCAACGGGATCCTGGAGCTGTCGCGCGACGGCCGCAAACCCGATGCCCTCGCGATCTACAATGGGTCCTCGCGCATCGCCTACAATGCCGCGAGTGACACGCTCGGTCAGCTCACCGACCGTGCGGTGGCGGACGCCCAAGTCGCCAGCGATCGACTGGGCGTCGCTTACCGGCAAGCGGTCTGGCTCATTCTGGTGGTCATGTTGATTGCCGGTGTGATGGTGGTCGCGGCCCTCATCCACATCAGCCGCTCTATCTCGCATCCGTTGCTCGATCTCGCCGACCGCATGCACCGGCTTTCCGCCAACGATACCGAGATCGAGATTCCAGAGACCGATCGGCGGGACGAGATCGGCGAAATGGCGCGGGCGACCGTGGTGTTTCGCAACAACGCCGTCGAATTGGTGCGCAGCCAGCGCACGCTGGCCCACCAGGCCGCCATGCTCGAGGAGCAGTTGGCGAACGAGCAGCGCCTGGCTCAGCTGCAGCGCAATTTCGTGTCCATGGCGTCGCACGAGTTTCGCACGCCGATGACGGTCATCGACGGTCATGCGCGGCGTCTCGCCAAAGTCAAGGAATCCGTGCGGCCCTCGGAGATCGGCGAGCGGGCCGGAAAGATTCGCAGCGCCGTGCTGCGCATGACCCACTTGATCGACAACCTGCTGAACTCCTCGCGATTGATCGATGCCGGCGCCGAAATCTATTTCCATCCGGCTGAAATGGATCTCGTCTCTCTGCTGGATGAAGTCTGCCAACTGCATCGCGAAATGGTGCCGGGCGCGCAGATTACCGAACGCTTTGCCGCCAAGACCATGCCGATGGTCGGCGACTCGAAGCTGTTATTCCAGGTTTTCAGCAACATTCTCTCCAACGCCATCAAATATTCGCCGGGCGGCGGGGCAATCGACGTCAGTGCCGAGATGTTCGCCAATGAGGTCGTGGTTGCTATCGCTGACCACGGCATCGGCATTCCACTGAGCGATCTCGAGCGGCTGTTCGAACGCTATCACCGGGGCAGCAACGTTTCCGGCATCGTCGGGACGGGCGTCGGTCTGCATCTTGTGAAGATGGTCATCGACCTCCACGACGGCAGGGTCGTGGTGAACAGCCAGGAGGGCGAGGGTTCGTGTTTCACCATTCACCTGCCGATCAAGGACGCCTTCTCGATAAGAGTATGGTCTCCCGTTGAGCTAGAGTCTGTGACAGCGGCAGGGGCGGCGCCGCCAACGTCTGAGCCGCCGGACAACTCGCAACCCAACAGCTCGCAAAAAGTTCTTTCGGAAATGAGCGGGCGACCCGAGGGATGATCACTCATGGCTACGATGATTGCTGACTTGCGCCGGATGGCCGCCCGCTTGGCCGGTATATCGGCATTTGCACTTGCGCTTGTAATGGGTCTCACGTGGTCGGCGGTTCTGCTCGCAGGGGAATCGAACTACACGCCGGCCGAAACGCCGCTCGTGCGTGTGGACTGGCAGGATCCCGCGTCGCTACCGCCGCACTTCCGCAACCATTGCAGCTTCGATGTCGTGCGCGGCCGCTGGTTTTGTTCCAACCATTGCGGCATCGATTACCAATTCTATTTCTGCTCACCGGCGTCTTTCGGCTGCTGCCACACCGGCTACGGGTTTTGCGACTGGAACGGCTCGTTGCGCTGCGCTCCGTGAGCGGTCGCACTGGTGCATCGGCGTCCATCCCCGATTGCAAATGGCGCATAAGGGATGGCCGGGGGTCGTGGACGGCCTCGGCCGTCTCGTCTAAATTTCCGCCAACGCGAATGGAGATCGAGAATCATGTTGCAGGATCATCATCATCAGGGGCGCTTTCACTGGCCCAACAATTCCCGGGTGGCGGTAACGCTGACATTCGATTTCCAGGGCGGTGAGGATGTGCGGCCGCTAGCCGACGGCACGCGCGATCACGAAGAATACACGCAGTGCGAATACGGGCCGAACACGGCGATCTGGCGCCTCTTGCGCATCCTGGAAGAGGAGGGCGTCAAGGCGACATTTCTCACCTGTGGCGCGATCGCCGAGCGCTACCCGGACGCGGTTCAGGCCATCGTCGCTAAGGGCCACGAAATCGCGGGCCACGGCTACCACCACGAAGTCGCGCGCAATCTCACCCGGGAGCAAGAATCGGAGGTCATGCGCAAGACCATCGACATGATCCGCCGCCGCACCGGGCAGCGGCCGATGGGCTGGCGCTCCTGCACGCAAAGCCCGAACAGCCTTGAGTTTCTGATGGAGCATGGCTTCCTCTGGAACAGCAATTCGTTCTCCCACGACCTGCCGTTCCTGTGGGAGGCGAACGGCCGCAGGCTCGTCGAGTTGCCTAGGCAGCCGTTCGGCGACGGGCGAACCTACCAGCACCGCCACAACGACGCAGGCAACCCGAACGACACGCTGGTGATCTGGAAGGGGATGTTCGACGAGTTTCACGCTGAATCGAAAATCGCGCCGGCTTACTGTCCGTTCCAGTTCCATCCCTACATTTCCGGCCGCCCCGGGCGCGCCAAGACCCTTCGCACCATCATTCAGCACATGAAAGAGGCTGGCGGGGTGTGGTTTGCCACTGGCGGCGAAGTCGCGCGCTGGTGCTTTGACGAGGTTTTCAAGACAGAGGGCGTGGCGGCGGCCCCGCGGAGAGTTGCGGCGGTGTAGCTGGTGCCGATGACGGGCGAGAGCGCATCGATTGGCCGCAAAGCCGGCTTCTCAGGAGTTGGCGGTCAGCTTCAATATGACGCCGATGATCGCATCGGTGGCTCGGCCGATGGCGTCTGAGATGAAATTCAGATTGAAGCCGACCTGCTCGCCGAGCAAGGGCAGGACGATGAGCAGACCGATCAGCAATACCAAACCGTAGGGTTCGAGCCGGGACACCGGTCTCGCCAGCGCGCCGGGAAGGAGGCCGACGAGGATCCGCCCACCGTCGAGCGGTGGGATCGGCAAAAGGTTGAAGATCGCGAGAATGACGTTGAGAACCAGCGCATTATTGAGATTTGCGTCAATGAATATGTGCGCAACGCCTGACGTATAAAACACCAAGTGAAGCGCGAGCGCCGCGAGCGTCGCCAGCAGCAGGTTCATGGCCGGTCCAGCCGCCGCTACCAGGATCATGTCGCGCCGCGGATGGTTCAGCGCGCCAAAATTGACCGGTACGGGTTTGGCGTAGCCGAACAGGAAGGGCGAGCGGGCAAACAACAGCAGCGCCGGCAGGACTATGGTGCCGAATGGATCGATATGCTTCAGCGGATTGAAGCTCACCCGGCCGAGCCGCCACGCGGTATTGTCGCCGAGCAGATGTGCCACGAAGCCGTGCGCCGCTTCGTGAAATGTGACGGCGATCAGGATTGGCAACAGCCAAACTGAGACTTCCTGTACGATGGCGTTGAACTGCGGGTTCATGGATAACTTCGCGCCTTGCCTTGCATGGTCGGCGGACACTACATGCTTGCCATCAGGAACACCATGATCGCGGGCGCGTTGCCGATTCGCATTCGATCGGTGGCGCGCGTTACCAGGAGCCGAGCATGAACTGTCGCAAGAAGTTTATTGTCGAACCCGGCTCGAAGGTGCGCCTCGGCAAGATCGACCCAGCCTATTCGGGCCATCACGAATCGCAGGAGGCGGCTGCCGAGGAGACGGCCAAGCAAGTCAATCGCATGCAACGGCTGCAATACCCGCTTTATGCCGACGCCGGACAGTCGCTGCTCATCGTGCTGCAGGGTCTCGACGCCGCCGGCAAGGACGGTACCATCCGTCATCTCTTTGCCGGCTTCAATCCGCAGGGGACGTTCGTTTTTCCATTCAAGCAACCGACCAAGGAAGAGATGGCTCATGATTTTCTGTGGCGCGCACACCGCGCTGCGCCGGGTGATGGCGAGGTGGTAATTTTCAATCGGTCGCACTATGAGGATGTCTTGATCGTGCGCGTACACAAGATCGTGCCGCATGCGGTGTGGTCGAAGCGCTACGATCTAATCAACGATTTCGAGAAGATGCTGACCCAGAATCGCACGCGCGTTCTGAAATTCTTCCTGCACATCAGTCCCGACGAGCAGTTGATACGATTCCGGCAACGGCTCGACGATCCGTCGCGCCGTTGGAAGATCAGCGAGAGCGACTATACCGAACGCGAACTGTGGCCGAAGTATCTGGAGGCCTATGAGGATGCGATCGCGCTCACCAGCACGAAGCGGGCGCCGTGGTACGTGATACCATCGAACCACAAGTGGTTTCGCAATCTGGCCATTTCGCAGATCGTCGCCGACACCATGGACGATATGGGGCTCAAACTACCGCCGCCGCGGGTGGATCTCGCGGTGATCCGCCGGAAATATCATGCTGCGGAACGGGAGAAGGCGGGCACGAGCCCGGACGCCGGCGGGAAGAAGTCGCGTTGACGGGCGCTGTTCGGTCGCCCTGGACCTCAAGCAGCTTCTCGATGCGAATTGGCAACTCCCGCATGCGCTAACGGCTGCCGGCAAGCGCCGTGGGTTCTTGAGGCCTCGGGGGTTCCACGTTACCTTTTGGCCGAACCGAGGCTGTTCCCCGGGAGAACCGCATGCAGGACACGATCGATATCCAGGTCACGCCTTTGTCGCCGGCCTGCGGCGCCGAGATCAGCGGTGTCGATTTGTCAAAGCCGCTCAGCGAGTATGAGGTTCGCGCGATCAGGGAGGCGTGGAACAAGCATCTCGTTTTGGTGTTTCGCGGCCAGCAGGTCTCGCAGGACGATCAGCTTCGCTTTGCGTCCTATTTCGGCGATCTCGGCAGCCGCAAGAAGGCGCCTGAGGCTTTGCGCGGCCGCGCCGAGGGCGTTCAGCAGGACCATGAGAAGGTTTTGCTGGTCACCAACATCAAAGTCGAGGGTCAGCCGATCGGCGCCTTTGGCGACGGCGAATTCTGGTTCCACATCGATTCCGGCTATTCGGCGCGACCTTACAAATACACTTTTCTCTACGCGCTTGAGCTGCCGTCGCGCGGCGGCAACACCATGTTCTCCAACATGTACAAGGCCTATGAGGCGGTGCCGCCGTTCCTGAAGGAGAAGCTCAAAGGCAAGAAAGCGCTGCATATCCACGAATACAATCGCGCCAAGCAAGCCAGTTCGTCGGGCGACATCAGCGGCATTCCGCATTACTCCCATCCGGTCTTTGTCACGCACCCGCAAACCGGGCGAAAGACGCTGTTCGTCGACCGGTTGATGACGACGCGCATTGAGGACATGAGCCAGGACGAGAGCGACGCGATCCTCAACCAGCTCTATGACATTGGCGAGCGGCGCGAGTTCATCTTTGAGCACGAGTGGAGGCTCGGCGACTTCTTGATGTGGGACAATCGCTGCACCACCCACGCTCGCACGGATTTTCCCAAGGAGGAGCGGCGGCTTTTGCGCCGCTGCACCGTCGAGGGTGAGCCGCTGCATGAGTAATCATCCACGTCATTGCGAGGAGCGCAGCGACGAAGCAATCTAGAACTCGTTGAAGAACTGGATTGCTTCGCTTCGCTCGCAATGACGTGTCTACATCATCGGGTGAGACTACAACAATGCCGAATCCTCACTTGCCTGTATTCGACAAGTTCATCGCCGACCTTCGCGTCATCTGGGCGGAGGAAGCCGATGACGGCCGCCGCATGGCGAAAGCAAAGCCGCTCCTGGAGCGGCTGGTCATGGACCCGGCGTTGAAGGCGCACTCGGCACAGTTGCCGTCGACGGAGGGACGCAAGAATCTCTTGCTCTACATCGATCCCGACTATCACTTCGTCATAAACGGTGTCGTGCGCATCCCGGGCCGTACCGGCAGCGTGCATGATCACGCCGATGCGTGGGTGCTGTACGGCGTGCTCGACGGAACCGAAAGTCTCGAACGCTTCGATCGCGTCGACGATGGCAACCGCCCGGGCTACGCCGAGGTGAGGCTCGCCGCGGTCACGACGGGTTCCCAGGGCAAGGTCGATCTAGTGCCGCCACGCGCCATTCACGCCGAGCAGGGCGGTCCCACCCGTTCGGTTGCGGTCATCGTGCGCAGCCAGAAGCTCGGTGAGGGCACCGTGCTGCAGCATCGCTACGATCGCGACGCGAACACCGTCGTCGAGCAATACGGGCCGACGCAGATTCCCTACGAGTTGTCCTGATTTGTCGCGGCCGGCGAGGTGGATGGGACACAAGCCTGAGTGATGCGGCTTATCAAATAACCTCCTCGGTCTTGTCGTCGGTCTCGCCGTAGCGGCGCAAAGTCGCTGGCTTGGTTCCGGCGTACAAACGATCGAGGCCGGGCGCGATCTTGGCGTTTTCGCGCTCGAACAGCGAGTTGCCGTCAAGGTCGCTCTCGACCAGGAGCGGTCCGAACCTTTCCACGTCGAGCACCCAGACCGCTTGCGCCAGGCCCAGTTCCTCGAGCCAATAGACTCCGGCGACGCGTTTGATGCCGCGGCCGAGGAGCGCGCCGGTGCCGTAGCCGACCGTGGTCAAATAGATCGCGTTGTTCGGCACGAACTGTGTGCGGTACGTCTCCGACGTCATGCCGCCTTTGCCGATAATGACGTTGCAGCCGGAGATTTTGAACCAGCCATCGAGCCACTGCGCGAAACGGAACGACGCGGTCGCGGTCACCGCGCCGACCGTATAGCTGCCATCGGGATTGATGCTGGCCGCCGGCGAGCAGTGGAAGTTGGTGATGCCCAGCGCATCTTTGCGCGCCGGCATGCCAAAGCCATCGCCGATAGCGCGCTTATAGACGCCCTCGCGCGCGGTGAAGACGCGGCCGGTCAGATAGGCGACCGAACCGATTTCCAGCTTGCGCAAATCCTCGGTGCGCGCCGGCAGGTCGATGTGAACCGTTTTGAGGTCGGACATTCTATTCCGCTGCTTCTGCAGCCTGCCGTTCCCATTCCACCGTGGAGCGCCGCATATAGTCGGTGAACCACATCGGATCGGTGCGGAACGCCGTCTTGCCGTCGGCGGAAATGCGCGCGCAAGCGCGCCGGGACGAGAGGCAGAACATGTGTACCGACATGGGCATGCCGCCGGTGTGGCAATAGCCGACTTCGATGTGGCAATCGATCACCATCGACGAGCCGACAAAGCCCATGGCGCCCATGCCGATGGAGTTGCCGAGTTCCTTGAACTCTTCTTCCAGCGCCGCGATTTTTAGATCGGGATTGCGCGAGCCGACGATGCGCAGGCACGAGGCCTGCTTGCCCAGCACCATGCTGGTGTCCTTTGAGCCGCCGAGGCCGATGCCGACAATCGCGGGCTGGCAGGCGAGGCCGCGTTTGCCGAAGCCGATCAGCGTGTCGAGATAAAACCGCTTGATGCCTTCGAGGCCGTCGCCGGGAAACAGCATGCGGTAGTCCGAACCGAACAAGCCGCCTTTGTGCACGGTGGTGAGCTCGATCCAGTCGGTGTCGGGATGAAACGTGTATTCGATCTCCGGCGCGCCGATGCCCACGTTATTATTATGATCGGTGCGCCACAGCGGATGCACGCGGTTGGGCCGTAGCGGCACGTTTGTGGTCGCCCGCGCGGTGGCGCGGCGCAGCGTCGCCTCCAGCGCCACTGGGCCGCCTTCGACCCGCGCCTCGTTGCCGATCTTGACGTACCAGCGCGGCAGGCCGGTATCGCCGCACATGGCACGGCGGTCTTCCTTGGCGGCTTCGTAGTTTTCCAGCATCGCCTTGATGACGAAGGCGGAGAGGTCACCCTTCTCCGTATCGGCGCAGCGGCGCAGGCCAGCGAGATAATCCTCGGGGATTTCGATGGCGGCCTTCGCCATCAAATCCTCAGCGGTGCGCTGAATCGACGAAATCGGGATCATCTTTCTCTCGCTATTCTTTTCACTCGGCCGCGATTTGATCGCGGATCAGCGTCTCGCCTGGCTTCACGTGCGTGAACTCGACGGGCCGTTCGCCGATTTCGACGCCGTTCTTCGTCTGCCGCGCCACCGTGAACGTCGAGGTCGCGAGATCGCCGGGCTCCGGGAAATCGGAGCGGAAGTGCGCGCCGCGCGAATTCTCGCGCTTGCGGGCGGCAAGCGCAATGACCCGGCTGACTTCGCATAACGAGCGCAGATTGAGCCAGTCATGCCAGGTCAGATTGAACCGGCGGTCGTCGGCGGAGACCCCCGCGGCCAGCAGCTCCGCCTCGATGCTGTCGATTGCGGCGAGGCCGCGTTCAATCCCGCCGCGGTCGCGCACCACGCCGACATGGTCCCACATCGAATCAAGCAGCTTTTCGCGTAGTGCGTTCAGATCGCCGGCCTTGTTCGCAAACGGATGCAGCGCGCGGGCAATTTCCGCATCGAGCACGTGCGCGTCGGGTTCGCGATGGCCGGGATTATTCTGGGCGATCCAGCGCGGCATGGTGTCGCCGGCGATGCCGCCAAACACCGTCGAGTTGGCAACGCCATTGCCGCCGAGCCGGTTTGCGCCGTGCATGCCGCTTGCATCCTCGCCGGCGACGAATAGCCCGGGGCGCTCGGTCGCCGTGGTCACGTCACAGATTACTCCGCCCATGAAATAATGGGCGGTGGGCACCACTTCCACCAGGCCGCCGGCGAGGTCGAAGCCGCAATCCCGGCAGCGATCCACCATGCCTTTGAATTCCTTCGCCACACGTGCGGGGCCGAGATGGCTCATCTTGATGTAGACGCCGCCGTTGGGCGAGGTATGGCCCACCTGCATCTCCGCGCAGATGGCGCGGCTCACTACGTCGCGGGTGGCGCGTTCGAGTTTCGGGTCGTAATCGCCCATGAAGCGGTGCATCGCGCCGTTGAGGAGATGTCCGCCGGCGCCGCGCAGCCCTTCTTCCAGGACCGTGCCGGTCATGCGCGTATCCGGCCCTGCGAGCAGGCCGGTCGGGTGGAACTGCACCATCTCCATGTCGCGGAGCGGCAGGCCTAGGCGGAGCGCCATCGCCAGCCCGTCCATGCTCTTGTCGCCTGACGGCGTGTGATAGCGGTACATGGTCGGGCCGCCGCCGGTTGCCAGCAGCACGGCTTGCGCCGCCACAAAGCGAAATTCGCCGCTGCGCACGTCGATGAGCAGTGCGCCCGCCAATGCGCCGTCCGCCGCCGGCACCAGCGCTACGGCGCGGTGCTCTTCGAGCCGGCGGATCGCCGGCCGCGCCCACACCTGCTCCATGAGCCGGTTGATGATCTCGATGCCGGTGAGATCGCCCTTGTGTACGGTGCGGTCGAAGGTCTGGCCGGCGAACGCTTTGCCGTGCAGCGTGCCGTCTGGATTGCGATCGAAGAAGCAGCCGATCTCGTTCTCCAGTTCGCGCACGCGTTCGACCGCGGTGGACACCAGCGTCCACGCCAGCGCCTGATGCGGCAGCCATTTGCCGCCTTCGATCGTGTCCATGAAATGGCGCTCGACCGAGTCGCCGGGATTAAGCGCCACGTTGTAGCCGCCCTGCACCATGCGGGTGCAACCGCATTTGCCGAGGAGACCTTTGCTCACAATGGTAATGTCGAGATCGGGATTGGCCTTATGCGCGTGAAGCGCGGCGAACAGCCCGGCGCCGCCGGTGCCGAGGATCAAAATATCGGTCTTGTGACGCTCGATATTCATGTCGCACTCAAAACACGCGCACCAGGAAAACGAATGCGACGACCGCCGAGATTGCCGCGGCAAGCATCGCCAGCGGCTTCTGCCCGTCGTGCCAGTCGAAGTTCTCGATCACCAGGACGCGCAAGCCGCCAAGCAGATGCACCGTGAGCAGGAACACAAGGCCGCCTTCGGCGAGCTTGACCAGGGGCTGATCGCTCCAGCGCAGGAAGTTGTCGAGCCGCGCGCCGCCATGGAAAGACAGCCCCAGCACAAAGAAATGGACCGGCAAGAAGATCGCCAGCGCCAGGCCTGACAGCCGGTGAACCATCGCCGCGATCCACAGCGCACTGCCGCGGTGCTTTAAGCCTTGTGCGGTCATGCGGCCACCAACGCAAAAATGGCGTGAGCTCCGAGCAGCGCCAGCAGCACCCCGAAGACGATCGCGATCTGGCCCGCGCGCCGCTCGGTGAGCGGCGACCATTCGGCCAGCACATTGCGCACGCCGATCGACGCATGGACCGAAACGGCGGCGACGAACAGCGCATAGTACGAGGCCCACACCGCGCTGCCGTGAGTGCGCGACAAGATGTCGGCTGCGGTCATCTGCTGGCGCGTGGCGTAAAAGATGACGGCGATGTGGATGAGAACGAGCGGCGCCATGAGCGCCGCGGTCGCCCGCTGCCACACATAAAGCCGCACATTCATGATCTCAGCTCGCCCTTGAGATAGGCCGCCGTGGTGCGCCGCTTCAGCCCGGCGATCGATGCCGTCGGATTGAGCGACACCGGGCAATGCTCCTGGCAGGACTGATGTGAGTGGCAGGAGTGGCAGCCGCCGGACGCCGCGATTGCCCGCAGGCGCGCGCTGTTCCCGGCGTCGCGCTCGTCGTTGACCAGGGACCAGGCGCGGTTGAGCGCGGCGGGCCCCAGATATTCGGAATTCCAGCGCACCGTATCGCAGGCGGAATAACACACGCCGCAATTGATGCATTCGATTGCGGCGTCGGCGGCAATCCGCGCAGGGTTGTCGGGACTGATGCGTGGAATGGCGTCGCTGCGCGTCTTCGACGGCGCGAACGCGCCCTTGGCCTGCTGCCACTTCTCGAAGAACGGCTGCATGTCGGTGGCCAGATCTTTGATCAGCGTAAGGTTCTCCAGCGGCCCGATCTCTAGGTGGCCATCGGCTGCGACCTTCGCCACGTGGGTGCGGCAGGTCCAGCGCGGCCGGCCGTTGACCGTCATGGCGCACGATCCGCACATGCCGACCCGGCAGGCGAACCGGTACGACAGCGTCGGGTCGATATGGCGCTGCACGTAGGTCACCACGTCGAGCACAGTTTGACTCTCGCGGCGCGGCACCGCGTAGGTTTCGTATCGGCCCTCCCGGCCACCGCGCCAGAGCGATACCGATAATTGTGCAGGCGCTTCCGGCATGTATTCCCTTGGCCGGCGTTTCTTTCGGCGCCGGTCGTCCCCGCACTCTAGCCTGATTTTTAACGAGTCGGGATGTTGTATTCTGCCACGCATCCCATAAGTTCGGGCCGGCGCGGGTGTAGCTCAATGGTAGAGCAGAAGCCTTCCAAGCTTATGACGAGGGTTCGATTCCCTTCACCCGCTCCAACACTCAGCCGGTTTTCGGAACGATCTTAATGGCCGGTCGGTGCCAGCGCGCTCTTCGCTGGTGTCTAAGCCTGAAACTCGGCCCCACTTGCGCGAAACGTTAGTGACTACGTGATCCTCGACTTGCGCTCTGCCACGGCTTGCCGCCAAATCGCCCGCTCGGTCGCAACCAGGCTTTTGTGCCAGCGATTAAAACCTGCGCGATCTCGAAAGCCGATACTTTTCAAATAGGCGTCCGGCTGTGTTGCCGCCCATCGGAAGGCCTCATCCGCATTGGCGGCCATGCGCCCGTGAACCGACATAAATTTATGGCCCAGGTTATGCGAGGCGTCGACCAGGTTCGTGGCAAGTCGTTTGATCATGGAGTCGCAGCCGTGCATGACGTCGAGCATGCGAACGTCTCTTTGACTCCTACGCGCTACGCGTTTTTTCTTTGCAAAAAATCTCGGTTTATCTGGTGTAAAGAAAGAGCCGACATGCATCACGCGGCTTTGCGTGGGCTTGCCGGCTCGCGGTAACGAAAAGTTAGCCGTTACTTTCCCTGCAGGTGCGCAAGAAAGTGCTTAACGTCGGCGTTGAATTGGGCTGGGTCCTGGATGAATGAAAAGTGGCTGACGTCCGGCTGGATGAGCAGCCCGCTGTCCGGGATGTTGTCGGCCATGAACAGCGTGTTCTCGCGCTTGATAGCCTCGTCGTGATCGGCATCCACGATCCAGGTCGGCACCTTGATGCCGTGTAGATCGTCGGCGGTCCAGTGCGGCTGCGTCTCCCACATTTTAGTGATCTGGGCGAGGAACGCATCGTATTCCGTGGGCGTCGGCGAGAGCTTCCCGTACTCCGTTCGCGCCCGCGCAATGAAGGCGCTGAAAACCGGATCGTGCTCGACGTCCTTGACGGCGCTGGGGTCGGAATTTGCCGCGAAGGCAAACAGTTTGGTGAGCCGCTCGGGATGATGCATCGCGATGTCGAGGCCGATAATGGCGCCGTCGCTCCAGCCGACCAGAGCGGCTTTGTCGATCTTCAGATAATCCATCAGCGCCGTCACATCGGACGCCATGAGATCGTAACCGTATGGTTGCGCGTCGCGGGATGAGCGTCCGTGGCCGCGGCTGTCCATGACGATGACGCGATAGTGCCGGGCCAGCGCTGGCGCCAGCTTGCCCCAGTAATTGGAATTGGCGAGGCCGCCATGGAGCAGGATCACCGGCGCGCCGTGGCCGAAGGTGGCGTACCAGATTTTGATGCCGTTGACCGGCGCATAGCCGCTCTTGCCGCTCGCCGGCAGCGTCGGCGTGGGCGGCAAGGTCAGCCATTGCGGCTCGGCGCGCGCTCCTGCGGCGCAGGCGAGAAGGAAAAGGGCGAAAGCAAAAACGAAGCGTCGCATGGGCCTCATCCTCGTTTTGTTTGGACCCGATCGAACTATTTCGTTCCATAGGCCCGGTCGCCGGCGTCGCCAAGCCCCGGCAGGATGAAGGCGTGCTCGTCGAGCCCCTCATCGATCGCCGCTGTCCAGATCGGAACGTCGGGATGCAGCCCGCGCATGTGCTCGATGCCCTGCGGCGCGCAAATCAGGCACACGAGCCTGATCTCCTTGGCGCCGCGCTCCTTCAAACGATCGACCGCGGCTACCGCCGTGTTGCCAGTCGCCAGGACCGGCGCCACCACGATGACCAGGCGCTCGGCGAGATCAGTCGGCGTCTTGAAGAAATACTCCACCGCCGCAAAGGTCTCGGGTTCGCGGTAGAGCCCGATGTGGGCGACGCGTGCGGCCGGGACCAGATCGAGCATGCCGTCCGCGAAGGTGAGGCCGGCGCGCAGGATGGGTACAAATACCAATTTCTTTCCGGCGAGGCACGGCGCCATCATGGTGGCGACGGGAGTTTGGATCTCAATGGTCGTGAGCGGCAGGTCACGGGTGACCTCGTAGCAGATCAGCATGCCGATTTCCTTGAGTAGCTCGCGAAACGATTTGGTCGAGCGGTTCTTGTCGCGAATGAGCGTGAGCTTGTGCTGGACCAGCGGATGACGGACGACTTCGACGCCTTGCATGTTTGCTCTCCCCCAGGCGGAGTTCTTTCTGATCGTTTCAAAATACCGTGCCGTCGCTGATGACCTTGATCGGCGGACCGCCGTCGGCACGGCGCGCGAACGCGAGTTCACGGCCCGCAGCCCAGGTGCCGCCCTGCAAGATCTTGGCGAGCGGCAGCGTGGCGGCGTTCTTGTTGAGCTTTGCGCGAACCGCGAGCGCGAGCCGATCAAGCAGCGCCACGGTGAGCGCGCGCCACTCGACGACGAGCGCCGAGTCGACCTGGTGGGCGCGCGCGCCGTCTTCGCTGTCGCGCAGCGCCAGCACGCCGCCATCCACGAACAGGCCGCCGTTGCGGTATTCGGCGAGGCCGGTGAGACCGTCGATGTCGGTCACTGTGAAGCCTGCTTGCTGGAGCGGCTCGATCAGCGAGTAGGTGAGCCATTGCGAGAGTTTGTGCAGCGGCACGAGTTTGCTGGTGGCGTCGTCGGTGACCATTGACGGGTGCCGCCAGCAATCGCCCAGTGGCAGGCCGCCGAGCGTCAGCCGCGACGGCCAGATCGGCCCGAACTGCTGCAGAAGTTCGGAGAGAATAAGCGGGGCCGCAATCTTGCCGTCCTCGGCCTTGGCGGCCAGATGATCGAAAAAGCCGCCGGGCCGCGGCACGTCGTTGCGAGCGAACACTTCCGGGCGCGCCAGCACCAGCCTGCCCACAGCGCGCAGCAGCTCGGCGCGCCCCTCAAGGCCGACGAGCGGATTACTCTGTTTGACCTGAAAGCCTTGACGCAGCGTCTCGGTGCTCAACTCAGTGAGCGCGGTCCCGTCGGCGCGCAGGCGGTCCTCGGAACCGCGCGCGCTGCGCGGAGCGGAGGAAAAATCGCCGCCAACAAACATGGCAAAACTCGCCAGCGCCAAACCTTCGGAGCGGGCGACTTCCTCGCCGGTGGCGAGATCACGATAGCGCCACTGTGGGCCGGCGCCGGCGTCGAGCAGGACGCTGACGATGGCGAGGTCGAACGCCATGCGCGCCTGCGCCAGCCGATCGCCGGCGAAATCCTTCAGCAGCATCTGATAGCGATCGCGCCCATCGACGGCGAAGTGCCGCCAGCGTGAATGAAACGGCACGTCGAGCGCCGGATAATTCTTCTTCGTGGTGGCGGCGACGAGATCTGCGGTATCGTCGAGTCGGGCCAGATCGACGCGAAAGTTCGGCAGCTTGTCGTCGAGGCCGAGCGCCAGTATGCGTTTGGCCCGCGTGCGCACCGCCGCGGCGTTCAGAAGCGAGAGTGCGGCGGCGGTGTCATCCTTCATGAAAGTGTGCCGAAAGGCGAGGCGCTCAGTACTTGTCGAGCGAGCGCCCGGTCGTGTCGGCGGGCGATGGCGGCGGCTCGGGCGAAAAATAGCCGGCGGCCTTTTTGGCGGCCATTTCGACGTGAGCGTCCGCAGGCACCAGCTCGTCGGGCAGCGCGACGCGCTCCACCACCTCGATGCCCTGGCCGACCAGCGCATCGTATTTCATGTCGCTCATGGACACGAAGTGGTCGATGCGCCGCAAGCCGAGCCAGTGAATGGTGTCCGGCATCAGCTGCTGGAAGCGCGCGTCCTGCACGCCGGCGACGCATTCGGTGCGCTCGAAGTAAGCGCTCGCCACGTCGCCGCCCTCTTGACGCTTGCGCGCGTTGTAGACCAGAAATTTGGTGACCTCGCCGAGCGCGCGGCCTTCTTTGCGGTTATAGACGATGATGCCGAGCCCGCCCTCCTGCGCGGCGCGCGCGCATTCCTCGATGCCGTGAATCAGGTAGGGACGGCAGGTGCAGATGTCGGAGCCGAAAACGTCCGAGCCGTTGCACTCATCGTGCACCCGGCAGGTGATTTTGGTTGCAGGCTTGGCAAGCTTCGCCACGTCGCCGAACAGATAAACCGTGGTGCCGCCGATCGGCGGCAGGAAAACCTGCATGTCCGGCCGCGTGACCAGTTCCGGGAACATGCCCGCAGTTTGCTCAAACAACGTCCGGCGCAATGTCGTTTCGGCGCAACCGAAGCGCTGGGCGATGCCAGGCAGATACCACACCGGGTCGATGGCGATCTTTGAGACCGCAATGCTGCCGTTGGCGTGCACGAGGTCGCCGTCGGCCTTGAGCCGGCCGGCCGCGATCGCGCTTTGCATTTCCTGCAGGTCAAGCCGCGCCTTGGTGATGGCGATGGTCGGGCGAATGTCGACGCCTTCGGCTATTTCTTTCTTGAAAGCGTCCGCCGCCAAGTGCCCCCAAGGATCGAGCGATACGATCCGGTCCGCTTCGCTCCATTGTGCGAACGGGCCGATGCTCACGGCCGGAAAGGTGTTGGTGAGGTCTGGCCGGCGGATCGGATCGAGGGCGCCTGCGGAAACGGCGAGCGCCCGATAGAGCGCGTAGGAGCCGCCGTGGCTGCCGATGGCGTTGCGATCGCCCTGGCGGGAGACGGTGCCGATGATGGGTCCGCGTTCGTGCGCGGTGGGCGCCCCCCAGTGGATCGGAAAACGCGGCTTGCCGCCGGGCTCTGGGTGCGAGGTGATCCGAATATGATCGGTACGGTTCGAACGATTCATGGCCGAATCCAAAAAGCCATCGGCCCGCCGCTGAGGGCGGGCCCGATGGTCAATTTTCAGTGCTTCTGCGGGCATTCCCACCAGGGCCGCCCGCTGTGCTTATATATAATAGTCTGGGTGCCGCGCGCAATAATGGCGTGCGTGGTTTATTACTTGCTCCACTTCGTGCCGTCGGACCAATCGATCGATTTGTCGGGCCGAACGATGCCGAGCGAATTGAAAGTGCCGCCGGCACTGATGGTGATGTCGCTGGTCACGGTGCCGTCGGCAAGCGCTCCGTTCTCGCCTTTGATTTGCACCTTGTTGCCGGACTGAGAAATCGTGGCCGAAGGCCCGGACCAACGGCAGGGGCTGGGGCTGGGCTGGCATTTGTATGTGCCGCCCACGTCCGCAGGAGCGGCGCCTTGGGCCTGTGCGCGACCGATCAGCGCCAGCGCACAGAGCGCGACTATTCCTGCAGCGGACAAAGCGGACAGCGTTCCTTTGAGCATTACCTTCCTCCGTTTCGTTTATGTTGAGCGCCCCCGGCACGGCTGATGCCTGCGCGTCTTATGAGCGAGCATAAAGCGCGCGCAGTGTATTCGGATTCTCATGCGGCGTCCAAGTGATGTCGCTTATTTTCCAATCGTTCTTGATCTTGACCAGATCGAGCACAACTGTTCGCGGTTTCCCGAAGTTGTTGAACGTGACTGTTGCACTCGCCTTGTCGGCTCCCTTGTCGCTGACCGTGACATTATAGGCCGCGATGTCCCAGTCCTGCGCGTCGACGAACGGATCGAAATCGAGAGTGCTGACCTCCTTACGTTGGGCAGCCTCACTTTGGTCTTTTAAGATCAGTGCGGTGAGCGACGGCTCGAAGTAGCGCTGGATCTTTTGATTGTTGTCCAACGGAACGCCGTTGCCGTTCTTGCCGACATAAGTGTCGTAGATCTCCGCTATGAACGCGCGCGCCGACGCATCGGCGGCCGCCGCGCCGGTGGCGCTTGCGATGCAGGCGCCCGTGCCGAGGACGATGGTCCGCCGGCTCAACACGAACGCTGGTCCTTGTGCCGGACTTGGCGTCGGACGTGGCACCGGCCTTGGCAGCCGTTCCATATAGGCGAACCTCAATGACAGTGTAGCCTCAATGGCAACGGCTCAATGTAGCGCGAGGCGGCGGAGGAGGGGAGCACGGGAGCACGGGAGCACGGTATGGCACCTGTGCGCAGGGGTTAGGACTTGCATCGCCGCACTCTGAGTCGCATGAGCACCGTGGCGCGGAGGAGAATAGCTCAATTGGCCAGAGCACCGGTCGCCAAATTTTATCGCAGCCATGTCGGGGGATACCCACCAGTTCCTCAAGGTCCCGTTGTGTAACGCAATTTTTGCTGTCTCATCGTTCTCTGTGCGTTTCCATCCTGCTCTGTGCTATCGCCGCGGGGGGCTCAGATGATGAGGCAATGCACCGACGCGCTTCGGTGGCGTGACAACCACTTCACACGTCGTGATCAGCTAAGGCGCATGGGAGTCGGACCGCGCAAGTCTCCGGTTTCGAAGTTATCGTGTAGCTGCGAGAAGAATTATGAAACAGTGGAGCCGATTTTTCTTTCTTCTGCCATTGTTGTTCGCAGGCGCATTCTCTGTGTACCTATTTTCCCGGCCGAAGCTGATCTTTAGCGTCGGTATGGTCGTGCTCTGGGCGGGATTTGGAATCTTTGTCATAATTATTCTCTACGTCGTCGGGACACTCTCCTATCTCAGGATTACTCACCGCAAGCCCGAATCCATGGGCATTACGGTCAGTTATCCCGGCGGATTCAAAGAGCCTGCTTTTGTCGGCACGGGCGGGCTCAACGCGCCGCTTGCCATACGAGAAGATGCTGAAGGAATAAACGTGAGGGATTCCTGGTGGATCATAGCCCTGACGATCATAGTGACGGCCGTTTTTGGCCCCGGCATGCTGCTAGGATATTTTTACTCGCCCCGGACGTTCGGCCTTGCCCCGCCCTTAGTTTTTCTGATGATAGCGGTGCTTATCGTGAGCTCTTGCTGCGTTCTTTTTGTCGTAACGTTGCGCAAATATCTGTTCCATAGGCCACGGCTCGCCATTACCGGGCCGGCCATTCGCTGTTTTAAAGGCAATACTGAGGTAAGAACGCTGTGGAAACAGCAGATTGCCCATGTAGCAAGCCGTTCTTATTCCTACTCTCTGTCCCACCAAGGTACCGTCCCTAACTACATACTGTATGCGAGGCTGCAGGACGGAGATGACGTGCCCCTGTGCGTGACCGACAAAAAGAAGCAGATAAGCCTGCTTGAAGAGAGTCTCGCTCAGAAAGGATACAAAGTCGAAGCGCAAGAAAGTTCGTGAAACAGATTGCTAAAAGAAGGAGGCAATCAACAACACTGTATCTTACCCCTCAGACGGCGCTTAAGGCGCAGTCATGGCTATCGCGTCGGCCAGGCCATGATCGGAACGGTGCTGATCGCATTCGCCGGCGAACCATTGACTATCTTCGTACTGATAGCGAGGTAGATGAGCGTGTTCCGAGGTTTGTCCACCATGCGATAAATACGGGTCGTCTTGAAAAAGATGCTCGTTTTCTGACTAAACACTTCCTGGTTTTCACGGAGCTTCGATAGGTCAACGTCGATCGGGCCAATTTGTCTGCATGCGACCGAAAAATTAGATGGGTCTTCGTTCAAACCAAACGGCTGGCCCCAGCCGCCTTTTCTGGCCTGCGAAATATGACACACTACGCCGGGCACTTCCGGATCTTCAAAGACGCTCACGCACACTTTGTCGTTGGGAGAAAGCACATTAAACGTGGTGCTGACGCAGCTCAAGTCTGTGGCGTGAGCAGCATGAATAGAGATAATGAGCGGTACAGCCACTCTGAAAAGCCACATCATTCGCGGCCGCATTCTTGGCACCGGTTTTGTCGTCCACATGTCCCCACCTCTCCTGGTCCGAAATAGTAATTTTTTGAAATCAAGCAAGATGCCCTGAGCGCTCGCGCCAGGCGGCGCGGCTTCCCGAGGCTGTCAAACGCCACCGCGTCTATTGGCCGGTGCTTGTTGCCCTGTCTGCCGAGTCGCGGGACGGGGGATACTGGCCCTGCGCTGCAAGGAGACGCAGCAGCCAAACTCGACATGGTTTTCGGGTCTGCTATAAACGCCGCCGATCGCACACATGACGGATTTGGGTAGCAAACTGGGTGGCATCAGGGGAGGGGCCGTCGCCAAGTCTTTGAATTCGCCAAGTCCTTCGTTCGCCATGTCCTTGATTAGGAGTGTAGCTCAACTGGCTAGAGCACCGGTCTCCAAAACCGGGGGTTGGGGGTTCGAGTCCCTCCACTCCTGCCAGGGGCCAGGGTTGGGGAGCGCACCTAAAGGCCATCAGCCCTTGCGCGGTGCGTGAAAACAGCCACCTTTAAGCTTGCCTTAATCGACCTGGTCCAGCCTCGGAGCCGCGGCGGGACATTAGATTACCTTGACGTTGCGGGTGCTTGGCAGTAAGGAAGTGACCGTCGTCAGCGGCCCGGTAACGGACTTCCGTGACGATTGTATTCCCCCAAACAGGAACCGCCTGTCGGTCTCATCCTTAAAGGTTGGGCTGGGAATGCCTATTTGGTTCTGGCAATGGCGAAAATCAGTCCGTTCAAGTTTCTGCAGGAAGTTCGCGCCGAGGGACAGAAAGTCACTTGGCCGACGCGCAAGGAGACGACCATAACCACCATCATGGTGTTCGTTATGGTGGTCATTGCGTCGCTCTTCTTTCTGGCGGCGGATCAGGTCATGCGCATTGCGGTCAGCCTTATTCTGGGTATCAACACGTGAGTGGCAGCCTTGGATTCACAATCGCAAATTCATGATCTGGGCAGATCTGGACATCATCCCATGACGACCCGGTGGTACGCGGTTCACGCTTACTCGAATTTCGAGCGCAAGGTGGCCGAATCGATCCGCGAGCAAGCCAAGCAGCGCGGCCTGTCGAGTCTTTTCGAGGAAATCCTGGTCCCGATCGAAAAGGTCGTCGAGGTTCGCCGCGGGCGCAAAGTCGAGGGCGAGCGCAAATTGTTCCCCGGCTATGTGCTGGTCAAAATGGAACTGACCGACGAGGCCTACCATCTGATCAAGAACACGCCGAAGGTGACCGGCTTCCTCGGCTCCGACAACAAGCCGATGCCGCTGCCGGATGCCGAGGCGCAACAGCTCATTCGCCAGATGCAGGAAGGCATCGAACGCGGGCCGGTATCGTCGGTCTCGTTCGAGATTGGCGAGCAGGTGCGCGTGTCGGATGGCCCGTTTGCGTCGTTCAACGGCACCGTGGAGGAAGTCGATCAGGCGCGTTCCCGCCTCAAGGTCGCGGTGTCGATCTTCGGCCGCGCCACGCCGGTCGAACTGGAATTCGCGCAGGTTGAGAAGCTTTGAGTTACCTCTCCCCGCTGCGCGGGGAGATGTCGAGTGAGCGAAGCGAACGAGGGTGAGGGGGCGCGGCCGCGAGCCTGAGCCAAGCGGATAGGCCCCCTCATCCCAACCTTCTCCCCGCACGCGGGGAGAAGGAGCTGAAGTGAAGCCGTGGGAGGTGAGGCGGTTTGCCAGCCGTCAAGATCCGCACCACTAACAGGAGCAGAGAATGGCAAAGAAAATCACCGGCTATGTGAAATTGCAAGTGCCGGCAGGCGCCGCCAATCCGTCGCCGCCCGTCGGGCCGGCGCTCGGTCAGCGGGGCCTCAACATCATGGAGTTCTGCAAGGCGTTCAATGCGCAGACCCAGAAGCTGGAGAAAGGCGCCCCGATCCCGGTCACCATAACGGTCTATGCCGACCGTTCGTTTTCGTTTGAACTGCGCACGCCGCCGGTGTCGCACTTCTTGAAGAAGGCGGCGAAGATCGAGAGCGGATCGAAGACGCCCGGCCGCGACGTGGCCGGCTCGGTGACCAAGGAGCAGGTGCGCGAGATCGCCGAACAGAAAATGAAGGATTTGAACTGCGACACGATCGAAGCGGCCATGCGCATGGTCGAGGGTTCGGCGCGATCCATGGGGCTGGAGGTGAAACAATGAGCACGCTTGGCAAACGGACGCGGGCGGCGCGCGAGGGCATCGACCGCGAAAAGGTCTATCCGCTCCAGGACGCAGTGAAGCTCGTCAAGGAGCGCGCCAAGGCCAAATTCGACGAGACGATCGAGGTGGCGATGAATCTCGGCGTCGATCCGCGTCATGCGGACCAGATGGTGCGCGGCGTCGTCACCCTGCCCAACGGCTCCGGCCGCTCGGTGCGGGTGGCGGTGTTTGCGCGTGGCGCCAAAGCCGACGAGGCCAAGGCTGCGGGCGCTGATGTGGTCGGCGCCGAGGATCTGGTGGAGAAGGTGCAGGGCGGCGCCATCGTTTTCGATCGCGTCGTCGCCACGCCCGACCTGATGCCGCTCGTTGGCCGGCTCGGCAAGGTTTTGGGCCCGCGTGGGCTCATGCCCAATCCCAAGGTCGGTACCGTGACCATGGACGTCACCAGCGCGGTCAAGGGCGCCAAGGGCGGGTCCGTCGAATTTCGCGCGGAGAAGGCCGGCGTCGTTCAGGCCGGCGTCGGCAAGGCCTCGTTCAGCGCCGACAAGTTGGTGGAGAACATCATGGCTTTCGCCGACGCGGTGCAGAAGGCGCGTCCGGCCGGCGCCAAGGGCCACTTCATCCACCGCGTGGCGATTTCCTCGACCATGGGGCCCGGCGTCAAAGTCGAACCGGCAAGTCTGTTCCCCGCTTCGCAGCAGCCGCATTAGGTGCGCATTGTCTTAGGCAATGGCCGGCCATCTTGGCCGGCCATTGTGTTTTCTGGCACAGTGCGGCGTCATGGTCGAAATATTCGCCGCCGCCGGAACGAGCACGCCTGAGCCGATCGCGAAGGCCGCCGCCGTCTTCAGCTACCGGATTCATTATCTGGAAGCCGGTCACGGCGCGCCGGTGATTTTATTGCACGGCACCGGTGGCGAAGGCGCGCGCTGGATGCCGACCATTAAGGGTCTCGCGCCGCGTGCGCGCGTGATCGCGCCCGATCAGATCGGCTTCAGCCAGTCGGACAAACCGCTCACTGCCTACCATAGCGGCGTATTCGCGGGCTTCCTCGCGGAGTTCATGAAAGTCATTGCGGTGCCGCGCGCCACCATCGTCGGTCAATCCATGGGCGCCGGCGTTGCGCTCTTTCTTGCGGTGCATCACCCGGACATGGTGGAGCGGCTGGTTCTGGTTGACGGCGGCGGCTTTCGCTCGGCTGACGATCCGCCGGCGCCGCCGCCAAATTGGCGCGACCGGCAGCTCATGAACTCCGGGACCCTGGAGGAGAGCCGCGAGTATCTGAAGAAAATGTATTTCGACCACAGCTTCATCACCGACAAGATGGTCGAGGATAACCTGATCTTACGGCTGCGCTCGGCCTATACGATCGAGAGCATGCAGACCGCCACCGGCAGAGGTCTCGGCGGCGTCACTGAAGAAGAGGTGCGCGCCATTACAGCCCCGACGCTTTTGGTGTGGGGCAAGAACGATCCGCTCTCGCCGGTGGCGAACGCCGACAAGTTGCACGCCGCGATCAAGAACTCCAGCAAGGTTCTGATCGACAAAGCGGGTCACTATCCCTTCCTTGAGCACGCCGACGAATTCAATCGGATCGTTCTGGAATTCCTGAATTCCTGACCGGCCGGTTTTGAGTACGTTTCCCGGGCGCAACGCGGCATGGAGCGAAGCGGAATGATGCGCTGCAGACCCGGGATCGTCACAAACGCCGCTTCTTTGACCGGATCAGCGATGCACCACTGCGTGCTGCATCGCATCCGGGAAACGTTCGACATCGTTACGCCGCCGCTTTCTTCCCCCACAGGGTTTGCGTCGCGATGCGTGCGCCTTCGGCCAGCGATTTGAGCTTCGCCCACATGATCGAGGGATGAACGCGCCGCGCGAACGGGCTTTGTGCAAAGCCGCAATCGGTGCCGCCCATGACGTTCTCGCGCCCGACGATTTTAGCGAGGCGCACGATCCGCTCCGCGACCAACTCCGGATGCTCGACAATATTGGTCGCGTGGCTGATGACGCCTGGGATCAATACCTGTCCCGGCCGCAGCTTCACCGTCTCCCACACCCGCCACTCATGGGCGTGGCGCGGATTGGCGGCTTCGAACGAGTAGTGGCCGACGCGCACCTGCAGAACGAGATCGATGATGTCCTTGAGCGGCACGTCGAAAGCGTGCGGGCCGTTCCAGCTGCCCCAACAGATGTGATAGCGCGAGCGCTCTTCGGGAATTCCGCGAAGCGCGTGATTGAGGGCATCGACGCGCATCTGCGCCCAGCGCCGGTAGTCCGCGTTCGACATCGGCGGTACCATGCGCTCGTGCATGTAGGGCAGAAACGCGTCGTCGATCTGGACATAAAGTCCGGCGTCGACAATCGCTTTGTATTCCTGGTGCAGCGCGTCGGCGAGCGCTGTTAGAAACGTCTCTTCGTCCTTGTAGTGTTCGAGCTTGGCCCCCGGCAGCGCGCTTGCAGGAGCGACCACCGGGAGGAATGCCGCGAGCGATGGATGCTTGTCCCTGGCCTTTGCGACGCCTGCCTTGAGATTGGCGATGTCGCGCGAAACCTGTTGCGCCGAATATTTCAGCGGGCCGTCGACGACGATACGGTTGCCGAGCCGTTTGCCGAGACCCGACGCTGCATCGTATTCGGCGTAGAATTCGGGAAATGCGCTGACGTCGCGCCCGCCGCGCATTGAGGTCATCGGATCTTTGGATTCCTCCGGCGTCGCCGGCCGCACGGTGATTCCGCTGAGCCGCTTGAAAATGTAGAACGCCCAGTTGACGCCCTTGCTGAATTCGCCATCGCTGACGATGTCGATGCCGACGTCCGCCTGCTGGCGCACGACTTCGGCGATCGATTCCGTAAGACACGCCTCGAAGGCGGCTTCGTCATAAGGCTTGCCGTCCTCGATGGCACGCCAGAACCCAACGAGTTTGTCGGGCCGTATCAGGCTGCCGACATGGGTGGTCAGGATGCGATCGGCGTTCTGCGGCATGATCGAGCCCCCTTGTCTTCCTCGGACCTAAATCTTCGTTTGTTGTTATCCCGGAACGCGGCCTTTGGCGGCGTTGGCCCAGGCCTTATAGACGATCCGCCCGCTTTTATCGCGCGGCAGATGCTCCCGCAGATGCGCTTTGAGCTCTTCGATTTGTGCTTCGGTCATCTTGCGCATGTGCTGCACGACAGTGTTGGCGAACCCGGTCTGCGCCGTCCAGTACGCGTCGAAGTTTGCGTATGAGATTTCGATCTCTATGGGGCGGGCGGACACGGCATCGAGTCCGGCTCCGGCAAAAATCGCCCGCAAACTCTCGAGCCGCGAATGATCATGCCCCGGCGTTGGCAGCACCGGGATGCCCATGGCCTCGACCGCCTCGCGCAGCGGGTGCTGCGTGTTGCCCTTGCCGAGAAAGTCCCACACGTAGGTGCCCAGCATTCCGCCCGGCCTCACCACGCGCTTCATCTCCGCAATCGCCTGCGCTGGATCGGGAACAAACGTAATGACGAGCGCCATCGCGGCAACGTCGAACTCGCGGTCAGAGAAAGGCAGCGCCTGGGCCTCACCCAGGCGAAAGCTCGCTCCCTTGGCGGCGGGTTTGGTCCGCGCGTAGGCGATCTGGTCCTCGGCGGGATCGACGGCGCTGACGTCGCGCGGACCGCATTGCTCGAGCACGAGTTCGGTGAAGGCGCCGGTGCCGCAGCCCACATCGAGCCACCGTAGTCCCGGCGGCATCGCCAGCCAGTGCAGGAACTCCTTGCCTGCAGCGCGGCTCCAGGGCGCCATGAGCCGGTCATAGGCCGCCCCATCGTTGAAATAGATTGTGCTGTCGGCCATCGCCGTCTCCCTGCTCTGGATAGATACTGAGCGTTGGCCGCCATATGAGCAGAAATCCGAATGGGGGGCGGTCAGAATTTCTTGAAGGAATCTCTTGGCAAACGCGCCGCGTAAGGCTAAGTAGTGGCTAGGGCGTGCCGGCCCGTTTTGTCGGCACGCCTTTGTGCGCTTCTCGAAAACCATAAAGCGAGACCTCTCTTAGAGCCCATCCTGCGCGGATTTTCTAAGGGTTGGTGGCACTTGGCGGCATTCGGGAGCGCCATCCTGTCCAAGACTGCGGGCGCCGGAAACGGCTTAATTCGCAAGAGCCAGCACAGACGGGTGACGACCAAGGCAACTCCAGTCTCCGCCCTATGCGGAGATCGAGGTGTCTTTGGTTCTAACCTCGACGGCCCGGAACAGCCTAACGGCTGCGCCGGGGGGCAGGTACCTGGCGGCTCACCGCCAACCGGAGAGAGCACTTGGATCGCGCGGCAAAAACTCAAGTCGTTTCAAGCCTTGGCGAGGTTTTCAAAACCACCAAGGTGGTCGTCGTTGCGCATAATTCCGGCCTGACAGTCGCGCAGATGCAGACCTTGCGTCGGCAGATGAAGCAGGCGGGAGCGAGCGTAAAGGTCGCCAAGAACCGGCTTGCCAAGATTGCTCTCGAGGGTAGCGAGGTCGCCTCCATAGCGCCGCTGATGAAGGGGCCGACCCTGATCGCCTTTTCGGGCGATCCGGTCGCGGCGCCCAAGGTCGCGGTGGATTTCGCCAAGACGAATGAGCGTTTCATCATTCTTGGCGGAGCAATGGGTGCGACGGCGCTCGACCCCAATGGGGTCAAGGCGCTCGCCGCCTTGCCCTCGCTCGACGAGCTGCGGGCCAAGATCGTCGGCCTCATCCAGGCGCCGGCGACCAAGATCGCTCAGCTCGTGACTGCCCCCGCCGCCAAGGTCGCGCGGGTGGTCCAGGCCTATGCCAGCAAAAGCGGAGAAAGCGCGGCGGCTTGATCGAAATTCCGCATCGCAAAGGTTAGAACCGAAGGATAAATCTCATGGCTGATCTGCAGAAAATCGTGGACGACCTCTCCGGCCTCACTGTGTTGGAAGCGTCGGAACTGGCCAAGCTGCTCGAGGAGAAGTGGGGCGTGTCGGCTGCCGCGGCAGTCGCGGTCGCTGCTGCTCCCGCGGCCGGTGCTGCCGCCGCTGCCGCCGAGGAAAAGACCGAGTTTAGCGTCATTCTTGCCGCCGTCGGCGAGAAGAAGATCGAGGTGATCAAGGAGGTGCGCGTCATCACCGGCCTCGGCCTCAAGGAAGCCAAGGACTTGGTCGAAGGCGCTCCCAAGCCGGTCAAGGAAGGCGTGAACAAGGACGAGGCAGCCAAGATCAAGGCGACGCTGGAAAAGGCTGGCGCCAAGGTTGAGCTTAAGTAAGCACTGCTTACATACTGGGGGACCCCGCGGTGCCGGGGAATCCCAGAGATAACGACCAGAACGGCCGCCGATAGGTGCGGTCACTCGGGGTGGAGCAGAGAATACCGGTGGTTTCTGCGCCTAAGGCGCAAAATCACCGTGATCGCCGCCTAGCGGCGAACCGGTTTGGGGCGGTTCGGGACTTGGCCGAATCGCTGCAAAAATAAGGCGTCCGACGCCTGTCCCGACGGTCGCGATGGATTGCGGCCTTCTGGAGAGTCGTCTCGATCGCCTCGATGCCCTGGGCCGCGGCGGTCCGGGGGCGATGGTTCGAACCCGCCGGTTCGAACGTCGCGGTTCGATTGAGCGAGAGGACATGATGGCGCAGACGTTTATCGGTCGGAAGCGCGTACGAAAGTTTTTTGGAAAAATCGAGGAAGTCGCGGAGATGCCGAACCTCATTGAGGTTCAGAAGGCATCCTACGATCAATTCCTCCTGGTGAAGGAGCCGGAAGGCGGCCGCCCCAACGAGGGGCTCCAAGCCGTCTTCAAGTCGGTCTTCCCGATCTCCGACTTTTCCTCCACCTCGATGCTCGAGTTCGTCAAATACGAATTCGAAGCCCCGAAATACGACGTCGACGAGTGCCGTCAGCGCGGCATGACCTACGCGGCGCCGCTCAAGGTGACGTTGCGGCTGATCGTGTTCGATATCGACGAAGAGACCGGCGCCAAGTCGGTGAAGGACATCAAAGAGCAGGATGTCTACATGGGCGATATCCCGCTCATGACCAACAACGGCACGTTTGTCGTCAACGGCACCGAGCGCGTCATCGTCTCGCAGATGCACCGTTCGCCGGGCGTGTTCTTCGACCACGACAAGGGCAAGACCCATTCGTCGGGCAAGCTCCTGTTTGCGGCTCGCATCATTCCGTATCGCGGCTCCTGGCTCGACATCGAGTTCGACGCCAAGGACATCGTCCACGCGCGCGTCGATCGCCGCCGCAAAATCCCGGTGACGTCGCTGCTCTATGCGCTTGGCATGGGCGGGGAGGAAATCCTCAACACCTTCTACAAGCAGGTGCCGTACAAGCGCACCAAGGAAGGCTGGCGCGTCCCATTCGATGCCAACCGGTTGCGCGGCTACAAAGCGGTCAACGATCTGGTCGACGCCGATACCGGCAAAGTCATACTGGAAGCCGGCAAGAAGCTTACCGTACGCCAGTCGCGTCAGCTCGCCGAGAAGGGCCTCAAGGCGCTCCGGCTCTCCGATGAGGAGCTGATCGGCCACTA